>JBJTVN010000168.1:0-1785 GCA_046081225.1 Alphaproteobacteria bacterium | reverse complement strand
TTTTGGTTTTTCGGCAGTTTTGTTTTCATCGGCTGGGGGGGATTTTTCAGTTGCCTTCATGATCCATACAATATCCCCCGCAGAGACAATATCCTGAAACGAGGTGATGGGCAGGAAAGGCTGACCCTCTTTCTTGGCCACCCGCATTTTCCATGCCAAAGCAGAGCGGGGGAGTGTTAGGGCCTGTCCCTCCTCCGTTGTTCCCGAAATGGAATCTTTTTGAGCGGACTGAATATAAAAAAGCGTCCATCCCAAACGCTGAAATGCATGGGCATAGTGCCGCCAGCAAAGGGGGTTATTGTGATCTTCGCATGCTTGTGGCAAAGAGGGAGCCCGTCCCACCACGCCATCCCATGCCCGCGCCCGACGATCAAAGGCCACGGCCCCGCGCATGAAGGCCTTTTGCGCCTCGTCCTGCATCATGGGATTTAAGGTGGTGCGCACAGACAACCCGCCCGTATATAGGGCCTGTGAACCATAGCGATTCACCAAATCGCGGCGAATTTCTTCAGAAAAATAGGGTGCATCGACATAGGAAAGGGTCAAAGCTTTGGGGGGCAGCAGAGGTTTTTTTTGATACAAAGCCACATCGTTTTCTTTTAAAACCCCCGTTTCCCCCATGCGAGATAAAACCCAATTGCGTCTGGCCAAAGCCGCATCGTGGTTTTTGACGGGGTGATAATTGCTGGGGGCCTTGGGCAAAGCGGCCAAGAAAGCCGCTTCGTCAGGGGTGAGTTCAGTCAGGGCTTTGCCAAAATACCGCTGCGCGGCGCTGCCAATGCCATAGCTGCCCAACCCAAAATAAATTTCATTCAGGTAGAGTTCCAAAATGGTTTCTTTGGAGAGGGCTTTTTCGATGCGAAAGGCCACAATGGCCTCTTTGACTTTCCGCTCTAGGGATTTTTCATTGCCCACCAGAAAATTTTTGGCCACCTGCTGGGTAATGGTTGATGCCCCCTGACGCCGCCCTGTATGATTCACCCATGACCATGCATTTAAAAACATAGCCCGCGTTACCCCCCGAAAGCTGACCCCTTTGTGGTGGAAAAAGTCCGCATCTTCGGATGCCAAAAACGCATGCACCACCAAGGGGGGCATCATGCTATAGGGGACAAACACGCGGCGTTGTTCCGCATATTCCGTGATCATCTGCCCATCCGCCGCATAAAGGCGCGTGGTGATTTTCGGGGTGTATTGTTTCAGGGTTTCATGATCGGGTAAATTCCGGCTGAAATAAACATACCCCACCCCCAAGGCCACTGCCCCCACCATGGACAGCGACAAAAAGACCGAGAATGTTAAAACCAAAAAACGGCGAGTGCTGCGCATACGTTAGGGCTGCCAAGATACATGTTGAGACGTTTTGGGATGGTCTTTGAAATACGATTGTGTTGCCGCCACAATGCCCCGAATCAGTTTTTCGCGGTGGCTTTTTTGGATCAACAGCCATTCTTCTTTGGGGTTGGATAAATATCCCATTTCAATCAGAACCGATGGCACATCGGGGGCCTTTAAAACCACAAACCCTGCAAACCTGTGGGATTCGTATTTCAATTTAATCTGGGATGACAGTGCGGTGACCAAACGCGTGGCATAATCGGCAGAGGCATTCATGGTGCCCCGCTGAACCAGATCAATCAAAATGTTGCTGACATCTTGGGATTCCCCCGATAAATCCACACCGGCGATGATGTCAGACTGATTTTCTTTGTTGGCCAGTTTGGCCGCTTCGCGGTCCGATGCGCGTTCGGAAAGGGTATAAACAGACATACCTGTGGCCTGCGC
>JBJTVN010000167.1:0-3272 GCA_046081225.1 Alphaproteobacteria bacterium | reverse complement strand
TTTCGCCAGAAGGGGTGGAGGTTTTCACAACACACACCGCTGTAAACAAAAGCTCGCTGGCATAGTTAATGCCAGACACCATCACGGGGGCCACCAGATTGTTCCACGGCCCCATGGCCGAGGCCGTAAACATCGTCACCGTCACCGCCAGCAAAATCCGCGTTAACGATGCATTCAGCGCCGTGCTGACGCGATCCAGCGGGAAAAAGGGAAACAGCATTTTCGCCGCCTGATACAAAATATACACCGCCACAAAAATCACAATAAAACCGGCAGAGCCTTGGTAAAACACTGTATTGGCTCGGGCCAGACGATCCTCAATGGCATCGGCGATTTTCTGGATGCTTTCCAAAACGATGCGACGACCCAAAAAATCGGGGAACAGGCTTAACACCACATCAATGCCCTTTTCGACCCCTTGCTGGGTCAGATCTGTTGCTGCGTCAACCCCATCTTTGACCACGTCTGCTGGGGTTTTTCCGGGGTCTTTGGGATCTTTGGCGGGGGTTGAAGTTGCAGGCGCAGGCTTAGGCGTTCCTGCATCCTGCGCCCACGCGCCCGAGGCCACCACCCCCATCACCAAAACAAACATGAGGATAACGCGCATCATCACACCGGTGTTCTGGGTTGAGGTTGTTGGGCTTGTTGGGGTTGGCCCTGAGGGGCTTGATTAGAATACATTCCCAAACCCTTACGCACTGTATAACCAATTGGGGAAAAACCAAAACCCACAAGTTTTCCAGCCAAACCTCTCCCCGCAGGCTTCCAAACACGGTCGCGCCAATAGGTAAAGCTGTTTTCCCGACGTAATTGCTGTTGATAGGCCCCCAATGCCAAGGCACCGCCCACACCGCGCAGGCCCTCTTGAACCCGTTGCTGGAATTTTTCCGCAAAATCGCCGCCCATTTGGGGAATACCGATGTTGGATCCCGCCGCCACCAAGGATTTGGCCTGACCGGCAACGCCCGCCATGGCGGCATTGATGATCAATTGTCCCGCCAGCAACATCAAAAAGGCCGTATCCCCAAAGCCCCGCGTTTTGTCTTTGTCCCCACCATCCACCACGTATTTGGCGATATCCTCCACCGAATTCAAATCCGGATGCACATCCACCACATAGGCGATGATGGCAATTTGGGCGGTCAAAATGATGGAGGCCAAAAACAACCCCACCGCACTGGCAAACAGCCCCTTCAGCGACGATATGGCAAAGCCCCGCGTGGTGGGATGCAGGAACATCAGGACATAAAAACTGGACAAAACCTCAAAAATCGTTGTGTACAGGGCAAAATCCACATTCAGCATAAAATACGTAATGACAATCAGCGCCCCAATCACAATCATGGTCACCGACATCAGCCATTGCACAACCACCGACGGGGAATTCAGGATTTTTTCCCACCATCCCATCTCATTGATTTCTTTGATAATATTCATACCGAAACGGATGGGCAGGCCGATGGTTTTGCTGGCGACCTCCAGCATACAAAAAAAAGACGCCTCGGTCCCGCCGCCTGTGGCCAAGGGGTCCACGCAGTCTGTTTTTAACCCAAAGACCGTGTGGGCCCCAATGCCCACGTTCATGGCGGTTTGGGAGGCCTTGATCCCCATGGTGTAAATGGGACCACTGATATAGGTATTGAACGTGCGACAATCATACAACAATCCCGCCACCACAATCACCAGAAACGTCCGGCCCATCATACCACTAAGCACGCTGGAGGCACTCTTGCCCGCCCCAAAGGGCAACAGCATCATGGCCGCCGACACCATCATGAAAATCCCCAGCGTAATGGGCACCAAAACAATCACCTGGGATGAAATATACTGACAGGCCGGCGTGGCAAAACTTTTGCGCGTGTCATCCAGAATTTTAAAAATGGGGCACAACCAGCATTCCCCCAGCCATTCCAAACTGGCGGCGGCGGCGACATCCTGCGCATTGTCTTTGGGCCCCGCGAGGGGGTCTGAGGGGTTGGTGGTGGGTGTACCTGACGTTGGTGGGGTCGCACTGGGCGTATTGGCCAACGCCCCCCCTGCCCCGCCCAGCATCAGGGTTACAACCAGCATCAGGCCAAACAACAGGCGCGGGGTCATGGCGTTTCCCCCGCTGGATTCAGGGCCCGCTCGGTCAAACGAATCAAATCCGCATCGGTCATACTGTACACGTTGGGGTCGGTTTTCAGGGTTTGGGCGTAAACCTTCACCCGATCCGCAGCCAGACGAAGGTCATTGGCTATGGTAGCATTTTTTATAAAATTAAGCAAATCCTGCGCCATATCATCGTGAACGCCCGCCGCGTCCAGTTTCATGAAATCCAAAAAGGCCGCCGCCAGCAGATGCCGCTGGTATTCCATCTGCACGCGCCCTTTGACCTTGGCCACCATATCGGGGGCGGAGAGGGATTCCAGCAAAGACGCCGCCTGATTCTGATACGTCTCCACTTGGGCCAGATGCTGCTGCTGTTGCTGTATCACATCCCGCAGGCGGCGAAACGTCGCATCATAATCCAAAACGGGGGGTTCAGGGGTTTGGGTCATGGGTTATTTTCGGGATAACACGATGGTTCGTTTGGATACAATTTCTTCCTTGGCTTTCCGCATCTGTCCTATATCTGCCTCATATCCCACCATAGCGATGATCTCATGGGCCGAAACACCATCACCCGCCACACTAGCGGCCCGTTTCATACCTTCTTTATAAGAATCAGACTTTTTGTTGTTGTCTCTCAGGCCTCTGGCAGAAACAATTTTGTTGGCGGGCTCCTCCTTCTCCTTCTTGTGTGGGCTGTTAGAGGATGAGGTTCTGTCTTCGACTTTATCAGAGTCATTATCACCATCTTTTTGATAGGACGGATAATTGTAATTGTCCTCCAAGGACGCCCGATCTTTCTCTAGGTTCTCCCGCGCATCGGCAATGGAGTCTCTGCGCGATGATTCTTGGGCGGCGCGGCCATCCCCTGTGTCGCCTCTGGGCATGGGCGCAACGGTGGTGCCCGACAATTGACGGGTTGTGTCCGATGTTGATCCTTGGGATGCGGCCCCTTGAACGTCGTCGCGGGATGATACGCCGTCTCTTTGACCTTTCAAAACATTATAGGCGGCCGTTATCTCTTGGAATTTTTGTCGATCTTCTCCGGTCTGATTTGGATTGTAATCAGGATGATATTTTCTGGCGAGGCGTACATAAGCCTCCTTAACTTGATCAAATGCGGCACCTTCAGGCAGACCCAGACGGGCATAGTTGCTGGGGGTTTGCCGTTCGCCGGTGCG
>JBJTVN010000166.1:0-8380 GCA_046081225.1 Alphaproteobacteria bacterium | reverse complement strand
CATAAAATTCCCCATTAAATGGCAAAAAATAAAAGGACTTACGCAGAACGTCATTGCGAGCCTCCGCAGGAGGCGTGTCCATCCAGTCTTTCCGCTGGGGACATTTCTGGATGGATTCGCTGCGCTCGCAATGACAAAGGTTCTGCGTAAATCCTGTGTATAATACGTTTAATTTTTCCTTATGTAAAGAACTATTTTATTCAAATCCCCCCCAAAAATTCCCCCCCATGCAAATTCCTTTTTGTGGTATAAAGCCTTTTTTCCCTATTCTTGTTTCCTGATTATGTTGCTGTCCATCGAAGACCCCCGCGCCCCGAAATCCCATGACACACGGGATGATGTGCCCCGTGTGCAGGCTTTGGGGATTGATCTGGGAACCACCCATTCTGTGGTGGGGTATGTGCGGCCCGATGGGGTGCCTAAACAGGTGACCTTGGTTCCCGAGGACGACGGGGGTTTTTTGCATCCCTCGCTGGTGGCCCTGCTTAAGGGGCGCCCTGTGGTGGGCACAAAGGCGCGGGGGTTGTCTGGCGTGATGGCCTCTGTCAAACGCTGGATGGGCAAAGATAACCCGCCGGCGGGTTTGAAAACGCGCTCCCCCATTGTGTATGCGGCGGATATCCTGAGGCATTTAAAAATCACCGCCGAATCCCATTTGGGTTATGCGGTGGATGCGGCGGTGATTACCGTTCCGGCCTATTTTGATGAACGGGCCCGTATGGCCACCAAACAGGCGGGGGAAATTGCGGGCTTTCGGGTGCTGCGCTTGCTGGCGGAACCCACGGCGGCGGCGCTGGCGTACGGTTTGGATCAGCGGGATCAGGGGACCTTTTTGGTGTATGATCTGGGGGGGGGGACGTTTGATGTGTCGCTGCTGCGCCTAACCCAGGGGGTGTTTCGCGTGGTGGGATCTGGCGGTCACGTCGATTTGGGCGGGGATGATCTGGATGAGGTCTTGGCCCAGTCCTTTTTGTATCACACCAGTTACGATGCCCCCCTAACCGCCGAAGATGCCGCCCGTTTAAAGCAAGAGGCCAAAACCACGCGCGAGCGTTTATCCCATCAGGCGTTTGCCGACATGACCCTGTGGCTGCCCAGCCGTGACCTGAGCCACCGGTTTTCGCGTCAGGACTTCGAGGCCCTCGCCGCCCCCCTCATCGACCAAACCCTGAGTGTGACGCAGGCGGTTTTGTCAGAGGCCAACATGGCCCTATCCGCCCTGGACGGCGTCCTGTTGGTGGGGGGAACAACCCGCACCCCCATGATCGAATCTGCCTTGACCCAGCGCTTTGGGGCCCTGCCCCTAAAGGGGATTGACCCCGATCACAGCGTGGCCGTGGGGGCGGCGTATCAGGCCCATGCCCTGACATTTGGCAGCGACACCCTGTTGGTGGATGTGACCCCGTTGTCTCTGGGGCTGGAAACCATGGGGGGGATTGTTGAAAAAATCATTCCCCGCAATACGTTGTTGCCAGCCAGCAAAACCCAAACCTTTACCACCTATCAGGACGGCCAAACGGCCATGACCATTCACATTGTGCAGGGGGAAAGGGAATTGGTCGGCGACTGTCGATCCTTGGCCACCTTTACCCTGAGCGGTATTCCCCCCATGATCGCAGGGGCCGCCAAAATTGCCGTGACGTTTCAAATGGATGTGGATGGCTTGCTGACGGTTTCGGCGGAGGAATTAACCACCAACATCCGTCAGGACATTGTGGTCAAGCCCTCTTACGGCCTTTCGCAAGAGGCCATGAAACAGGCCATTTATGACAGTCTGGAACACGCGCAGCAGGATATGGAGGCTAGGTTGCTGGTCTCTGCCCGCGTTTTGGGCCAAAGGGTTGTGCAGGCGGCGGAATCCTTGCTGCGTCAACACCATGACGCCCACGCCCCAGAGCGGCAGGCCGTGGAAAAGGCCATGCAGACCCTAAAAGAATGCTTGGAACATTCCGACAGAACGGCTATAGACGAAGCACGCGAAGCCATGGAAGCGGCGGCGGCCCCATGGGTGGCCAAACGCATGAACCAAGCTTTGGGTCAGGCCTTAACAGGGCAGTCCGTGGATACGTTTTCGTCTTAACCTTTGTTTTTCTTAAGGAGCCTTTATGCCCCAAATCACGTTTTTACAGCGCGATGGCACGTCCAAAACCGTTGAGGCCCCGCTGGGATTGTCCGTTTTGGAAATTGCCCATAAAAACGATATTGATCTGGAGGGGGCTTGTGAAGGATCCCTAGCCTGCTCAACCTGTCATGTGATTGTGTCTGAGGATGATTTTGATCGTCTGGACGCCGCCACCGAGGCCGAAGAGGATATGCTGGATCTGGCCTTTGGCTTGACCGCCACATCCCGTTTGGGCTGCCAGATCATTATGCGGCAGGAACTGGATGGTTTAACCGTATCCCTGCCCAAGGCCACACGCAACATGATGGTGGATAAAAAAGGGTAAATTTACCGCAACATCCCAATGGCGATGCTTTTGGCCTGTTCATAATTGATGTTGCCTTGGCATTCCTGACGCAGCAGGGTCATCACCGTTTTTAAATCCCGAATGGACCGCGCCCCACAGGCGGTGATTTTTTCGTCAATGATCACGTGCAGACTGTCTTCGGAATATGTTTTGGGCAACAGATTTTCCAATTTCTGGATCATGGCTTTTTCGCTTTTGGCGTTTTTGTGGGATCCGGTGGCCTGAAAAATGTCCAAACGCTCTTGGTGATAGGCGATGATCTGGCGGATCACGCTGTAACTGTTTTCTTCGATGTCATTGGCGGCAAACCCCTGATCCTCAAGAACGGTGGCAATCAAACGCAACGTTTGCACAAATGGGGTATCGCCCAGGGTTTCCGCTTCAAGAATCGCAAGGTGCAACCGATCTTTCATCTGGTACCTTTCGTGGTTTTTTTCTATGCTGGTTTTTCAGAATAGACTTTAACGTTTAAGAAACCTTTAATCTTTGGCCATATGTCGTCTTTTCACCTGCTGATTGTGGATGATGATCAACGCATCCGCCTGTTGTTGCAGCGGTTTTTGCGCCAGCATGGCTATACCGTCAGCACGGCCGCCCACCCGATGGAGGCCGCCGAGATCCTGAGCGCCCCCGAACAGCGCTGTCACCTGATGATTTTGGATGATATGATGCCCTATCAAACGGGGCGGGATTTTCTGGCGCAGATTCGGGGGCAGGACAATCCCCTGCCGGTTTTGATGTTAACGGCCAAGGGGGAATCCGCCGATCGCATTGCGGGATTATCCTTGGGGGCGGATGATTATCTGGCCAAGCCCTTTGTGCCTGAGGAGTTGCTGCTGCGTATCCAAAACATTTTAAAACGAACGGCCCCCCCCATAGAAACCCCTGCGCCCACCCTGCGTTTGGGCCGGTTGACCTATCAAAGCATCACCCAAACCCTTCTGGGGCCGGATGGGGGACCCGTTGCCTTAACGCCTGCAGAAAAAACCCTGATGGATATTCTGGTGCGGGCGGGGGGGCAATCGGTGTCCCGTCTGGCCCTGCAAACGGCTTTGGGATTAGAGGAAACCACCCTGTCCCGTACCATTGACGTGCATCTGAATCGGTTGCGGCAAAAAATTGAACCCCATCCCAAAACGCCCCAATACCTGCAAACGGTGCGTCATCAGGGGTATCGTCTGGTGGCCGATCATGATTGATGTGGGCGGATACACCCTGTCGTGGTTTGGGGGGTCGGTGATCCTGAGTGGGGGGTCGGTGATCCTGAGTGTGGCCTTGGTGCTGCTCAGCGCTCTGGTGGTGCTTTGGGGCCGGAAAAGTTGGGTCCGTTTGGGGGCTGTGGTTGTGTTGGTGGCGATGGTGCACGGTCTTACCCTTATCAAACCCGCCGCCAAAGAATCCCCCAAAACCCTTGTGGTGTTGCAGGATCAAACCGCCAGCGCCGATGGCAAAACACAGGATTTATGGCTAAAAACCCTAAAAAAAGCCGTGGGGGAGACAGCCACATTGCAATCCTTTCCTCTGCCCCAAACGGATCAGGGATCGCGGGTCCTTCCCCCGTTAAAAGCCGCCCTGCAAAGCGTCCCGCCGGACCGTTTGGCGGGTGCGGTGATTATCAGTGACACCCTGTGGCATGATGCCGAAGAAGAATTACGGGATTTTCGGGCCGAGGTGCCCATCCATGTCCTGAGCACCTTTCAAAAGACGCCAGATCGTTCTGTATCTTTGGAAAAAACATCATCCTATCAGTTGGTGGGCAAGCCCTTTTCTGTGGTGGTAACCGTGCGGGACAGCACGCAGCCCGAGGGGGCGAAAATTCCCCTGAATGTGTATCATGGACAAGATCAGGTGACCTATGCGGTGCGCAATGGGGAAAAAACCTCGGTTCCCCTCAGCACGGATCATCCTGGGCGCACCCCTTATATACTCGCGACGCCGCCTCTGGACAAAGAAAGCACGCTGCAAAACAACGCGGCGGTTTTTACCCTGACGGTGTTTCGGGATCGTTGGCGGGTGATGATGGTGTCGGGATCGCCGCATCCCTCAACACGGGCCTTTCGGAGTTTGTTTAAACAAGACCCCAACATGGATTTGGTCCATTTTTCCATTTTGCGCCGCATGGACAGCGTGGATTTCACACCGCCGGATGAGATGGCCCTGATTCCCTTTCCGGTGGATGAGCTTTTTTTAAACCGCATCCATGATTTTGACCTGATTGTCATGGATCGTTACGTCAATTTGGGATTGTTGCAACCCATTCATCTGCAGGGATTGCGGTCCTTTATTCAAAAAGGCGGAGCGTTTATTGTGATGACGGGTCCCGAAGGCGCAAAAGATGACGGTTTGTTGGTGTCTTTGCGGGATCTGTTGCATGTGAGCCCCGCCCCCCAAGGCTATCAGGGTGCCCCCATCACCCCCCGTTTGGGGCAAGATCACCCCATCACCCAGCCGTTTTTAAACACCACCTTGCCGCTGCTGCGCGGGTACCTGCCGGCGACGTTACCGGCAGAGGCAGAGCCCCTGCTGGAAACACCCGAAAAAACCCCTGTGTTGAGCATCTGGCCGGAAACCCCCCAGCATGGACGCATGGCGTGGGTGGCGACGGATGATGTGTGGACATGGCGACGAGAGGCCTCGCCCCCCTTTAATGCCCTGATGCGTCGCCTGATGCACTGGCTGTTGAGGGAGCCTGATTTAGAAGCCCCCCCCATGACCTGCCAGCAGGACAATGCCACATTAACGTGTACCCCCAGAGGCAAAGCCCCCAAAGACCCCGTTCATCTGTATCATCCAGAGGGATCATGGCAACTTTGGACCCCTGATGGCGATGGGGTTTATCGTGCCCCCCTGAACCGCGCCGGTTTGTGGGCCGTTCGGGTTCAACAAACCTTAATTCCCGTGCCTTTTCAGATGGGGCCGCCAGCGGAGTGGACCCCCGTGGCCCCCTCGGGCGACCTGTTGGCCAAACACAACGACGGCAGATATCGCGATGATCCCACCGCCCCCCTTAGTGTGCGTTTTGATCGGGGCCTATCCCAGCGGTTATCCCCCCAGACGTTGATGTTTGATCGTCCTTCCCCCCTCATCATGGGCCAAGGGGACCCATGGCCATGGATGGCCCCTGTTTTGGCCGGCCTGATGGGAGCTTTGTTGCTGTGGGCGTGGCGTCGGGGGTGATGCGCCGGCAACTCCAGAAAACATTTGCAAAAATTTTAAACCTAGAGCCAGTCATGGATTTATGGATAAAAAGCTACCCATTCCCCCCCAACTCAAAAAAACCTAAAGCGGACATTCTTAATTTGCTCAAAGCGGACATTTCTAATTTGCTTTGACAGCTTTATATCAAAAACAATTCAAATGATGGGGCTAAATCTCATATGAATCCGGGGGCGGGGCCTTGGACGGCATCATGACATTTTGGTTCGGGCAGCGGGCGTTGCGGAGCCGCTGAACGAATGCCAAAACGCGAAGCGTTTTGTTCCTTAAGTTTTTTAAAAATAAAGGCAAAAGGCTACGCCTTTTGACAATGGCGCTGGATACCGGATCTGCATTCGCTAACGCTCATTTGTCCGGTATGACGATGCATAGACATGAACAGCCTCGGTGGGGTGTCAGACCTGTGGGCGAGAGGAATCAAAAAAAGACCGCTCGTAAAACACCACCCCCACCCGCTGGATGTGATCCCGCAAACTCTGGTTATCCAACTGATGAAACAGGGATACATCCACCAGATACGGCAAAGACGAGTCATCCAGATCCCTCTTGATGTGCATCATATCATCAAAGCTTAGGGCTTCCCCCACCAAAGTCAGATCAATATCAGATCCCGCTTTATAATGCCCCTTGGCGCGGGAGCCGTACACAATGACTTTTTCCAGCCCCGTATATCTTTCAAAGATTTTATGCAGGGTTGCGATTGTGCTCTGGGATAAGCCAAATGTCACGAAGTCTCTCTCTCTAATCTACGGAATCGCTCTGTAAAGTTGACAAACTCGGGATAAAACACACGGCGAATTTTCATAGAAACGGTTGTGGCTATCTCCAGATTATAGGTATGGAACGTTTCGTTACGAACCTCGATCATGTCCATCCACACAGCACCGTTATCAATCAATCCTTCCTTAAAAGCCATGCGCGTTGCGTTTTTTGATCCGATGATTTCTATAAAGCCTTGGTCTTCCAGATAATCTTTCAGGACTTTCCATGCCAGTTCGTGGGTATATTCAAAACTCTGAATGCATCCCTGTTCTTCTAAGAACGATAACGGGCGTTCCTCTGCCAGATGCACAGCATCCGCCAGATTTTTATAGGCACGCTGAAAATTATAAAACCGTTGTTTCCACCGGATATCATGTTCGCTTTTGTTGTTAGCGTTCATGATATATTAGCCCGGATACACCGGAAACTGGGCGGTCAGAGCGGCAACGTCGCGGCGGGTTGTGGCCAGAACCGTCTCCAGCGTCTGGGCATTTTGGGTGACCATAGCATCCAGAACATCCCCCACCCAGTGGCCGATTTTCTGAAACTCTTTCACCCCAAAGCCGCGGGTGGTGCCCGCAGGGGTGCCCAAACGAATGCCCGATGTCAGGGCGGGCTTGGCGGGGTCATAGGGAATGGCGTTTTTGTTGCAGGTCATATGGGCCAGCTCCAGGGTTTCTGCGGCCTCTTTGCCCGTCACCCCCTTGGGCCGTAAATCCACCAGAACGAGGTGGGAATCTGTGCCCCCCGTAATCACCGCGCATCCCCGCGCCACCAGAACCTCGGCCAAGGCCCGCGCGTTATCCAGAACGTTTTGGGCGTAGTGTTTGAAGGATGGCTGAAGGGCCTCCCCAAAGCACACGGCTTTTCCGGCAATGACATGCATCAGGGGGCCGCCCTGCATCCCAGGGAAGACAGCGGAGTTGAACTTTTTGGCCAAATCTTCGTTGTTGGTCAAAATCATTCCCCCCCGTGGGCCCCGCAGGGTTTTGTGGGTGGTGGTGGTGATGACATCGGCAAAGGGCACAGGGGATGGATACACCCCGCCCGCCACCAGGCCCGCAAAGTGGGCCATATCCACCATGAAATACGCCCCGACCTGATCGGCAATCTGACGGAAACGGGCAAAATCCACCACACGGGAATACGCCGATCCCCCCGCGATGATCAATTTGGGTTTGTGTTGCAGGGCCAGAGCCTCCACCGCGTCATAATCAATCAACCCATCGCTTTCGCGCACGCCGTAGGACACAATGTTAAACCACTTGCCGGACATATTCACCTTGGCCCCGTGGCTGAGATGCCCCCCGAATTCCAGACCCATGCCCAAAACCGTATCCCCTGGGTTTAACAGGGCCAGAAACACCGCCCCGTTGGCCTGCGCCCCCGAGTGGGGCTGGACGTTGGCAAAACCGGCCCCAAAGAGGACCTTGGCACGCTCAATGGCCAGCGTTTCCACGCGGTCCACGGCGTAACAGCCGCCGTAATACCGCTTGCCTGGGTAGCCTTCGGCGTATTTGTTGGTGAGGACCGATCCCTGCGCCTGAATCACCGCCAGCGAAGCCATGTTTTCTGAGGCAATGAGTTCAATATGATCCTGCTGCCGCTGGGCCTCGGCACCAATGGCGGCGAAAATATCGGGATCGGCATTTTTCAGGCTCTGGGAAAAAAAAGCCCGTTGTTCATTCTGGGGAACGCGCGTTGCGGCCAAAGTCATGATGGAAAATCCTTATGTTGTCGAAAAGAAAAAATTATACCACCGCTGATGGGAAAGGCCAAAAGAAAAGAGAGTCATGTAAAAGCAAGTTGATAATGTCCTCTTGAGCAAATTAAGAATGTCCGCTTTAGGTTTTTGTTTTTTTATAAAGCAGGAGCTTAGAGATGGTTATTTTTGGGGTACGAGAGATGGATCGTTGGTCTGTATTAGAGCGGGT
>JBJTVN010000165.1:0-4446 GCA_046081225.1 Alphaproteobacteria bacterium | reverse complement strand
ATAAAATCGGTTTTTGATGACACATCGGTCCCCCCACTCAAGTTCGCCCCCACCGTGGCCACCGCGATGCCCGCATCACCACCAAAGCGAAAATGCCCCTCCAACACTTGGGACAGTTGCTCTTTGGATTGCACAAAAATCATGGTTTCTGACACAGACACCCCAATCTGCAGCCCCAAGCTGCCGCCCGCGATGTCCACAAATCCAGGATAGGACCACGATCCATCCTCTAGCCGGCCCAAACTCACCCCTGTCCCGCCGGATCCCCCGACGATCAAACCGCCCTTATAAAACGAAGGCACGATGATCACGGCTTTGCTTTCCTTCAGCCATTGGGGGGCCTTTTCAAAATCCTTGCCCCGCAGCAAATTTTTGGCCGTAAAATAGGCATCACTGACCAAACGATCCGATGTATCGGGCCCTGCCTGTGCCGATGTTACCGTCATCACCATGATCAAAAGGGTTAAAATCCAGCGCATAAAGGGTCTCCTTTTTTTTGTTTATGATGCGTTGTCTTTGGGGGGTGTTCCGCGGAATCCCTGGGCAATGATGTAAAATTCGGAGGATTCTTTGCGGCTGGCTTCGGGTTTATAGCGTGATACACGATCAAAATGCCCACGACAAGCGGTTAAAAACGCCTGCGTTTCCGCCCCATCAAAGGATTTCATCACCATACATCCCCCCACGGGCAGCATGATCAGCGCCCATGACAAAACCAAATCACACAACGCCATGACTTGCAAATGATCTGTGGCGCGATGGCCGGTGGTGTTGGGGGCCATATCACTCAAAATCACCTGCGGGGTACGTCCCGCCAGCGCCGTGTGTATCACCGCCTGGGCATCATCATCCTGCAAATCCGCACACACAACCGTGGCCCCTGTCAGGGGATCCATGGGCAAACGATCCACCGCCACAACATGACATCCCTGATGAACACACCACTGTGTCCAGCTCCCTGGGGCCGCCCCCAAATCCAACACCACGGTTCCTGAACGCAGCAGGCCGTATTTTTGCTGTATCTCTTGCAATTTATACACCGCGCGGGACCGAAAGCCCTCCGCTCTGGCCTGATGCACAAAGGGATCCCGATCCTGACGTTTCAACCAGCGCTTTGTGATTTCGCTGTGGTGTTTGTTGAATTTTCGAATGGATTTTTCAAAGCGCATGGGCGTTGCCTTACTCCTTCAGGGCCTTGATGGTTTTTTGCACGTCTTTGGCCCTTTCGGGGTTTTGGGCCTGTGAAAACAACGCCTCCGCCCGCTGATAGGCATTGATGGCCGCCTTGGCATCCACAGACGCCAGAACATTCCCAATGCGTTCGTGGCATTGGGCCTGATTATAAAGATCCCCCTGACGTTCGTAAAGAAACAAAGCCCGCGTATAAAACTCAATGACCATGGGTGCCGGTCCCCCGCTAGCCCGCACATCATCCGCCGTCACAACCAAAAAGGTCGCCGCCCGTTTTTGTTTGTCCTGCGAAAGCCAAAGCGCCACCGTTTGATCCGCAATGGCCGGTATGGACGAAAACTGGCGATGCTTAATCGCCATATCCAAAAGATGTTCATAAAAATACCCCGCCAACAACGGGTCATTACGGTCCCGAATGGCATCTTTGGCCCGCTGCATAATATAGCCCGTCATAACCTTGTCGCCCTTTTTGGCATAAACCAAGGCCTTCAGGATTTCCACATCCGCGGCACCGTAGACATCGTTGGCCTGACGATAGAACATTTCTGCCTCAAACAGGGCCGTTAGGGCATCATCCCAAGATTGTTCATCCACCAGGGCCTCGGCCTGATTATAGGCATGTCTGGCTTTTTTTTGATCCGTCCCCAGAACCCAATAATCATAAACCGCAGACCAGCCCATGACCAAAACGCCCATAACCAACAGAATAACAAATAGAACCTTCAGGCTGTCCGAGCGGGCCAAAAACGTCGCCGCAGACGCCCTTAATGATCCCACCCAAAAACGCCAACGGTGTAAATTTATCATTTGTTAAACCTTTTGCGCCATACTTTAAAACAGAACCGAATGAGTTTCGAGGGGTTTTTATGTTTTTTGGCATTCTGGAACAGTGCTTCAGCCATTTGAAAGATTTGGCCAAATTTACCCGCAGCTCACACACCCACCTGCAAAATCTGGAAATGCGCCAGCGGGCGCTGTCCGAATTGATTGCCCAAGACGCCGTTGACCAAGACGAGCTTTTTGCCGAACTGGATGCCATTGAAATGGCCCTGATTGACGAGGCCATGTCCCTGTCCGAAGATATGCTGTGGCCCGATCCCGTACCCCAACTGACCTACCCCTCGTTTCGCAAAGCCGGCAACGACAACAAACGCCTTCGGGTTTTGGAAACCGTTTAATCGTTTTGTGTATCGGCCGCGTCCCGTCTTTTGGGCTTGGTTTTGACGGTGGTTTGCAGGGTTTTTACCAGATCAAAAATACGTTTACGGACATCCTCATCCGCGATGGCATAAAAGGCCTGCAGGAATTCCAAAGAATCCCGACGCTTTAACGGGTCCACATCATCGCCATAATCGGCCCCCTCTTCGTGCAGATGATACACGATGGCCTCGGGGTGGTCATAGGCCTCCATATGTTCAAAGAAAAACGTGATGGGCACATCCAACGCGCGGCTGATTTCAAACAAACGGCTGGCACTGATACGGTTGGCGCCCCGTTCATATTTTTGAATCTGCTGAAACGTCAGACCAATTTTGTCCCCCAAATCCCCTTGGGTGATCCCCAGCATGTTCCGCCGAATGCGCAACCGCTGGCCCACATGGGCATCCACAACATGAGGATTTGACATAAGTTTTCCTTTGTTTTTCCATAGAGCATACACAATACGATTGTATGGCGCTCTTGTCAATACCTATGATTGTATTTTTTGACCTTCTTTCGCCTTTTTTTTCAGCGGGGTGGTCCTGTGTTAAAACGAACCATCAAAAACATCTTGGCATACCCCCGCAAAGTCTATAAAACAAAGCTCTGGTTTCGGGGTGTAGCGCAGCCTGGTAGCGCACTTGGTTTGGGTCCAAGGGGTCGCGGGAGTTCGAATCTCTCCACCCCGACCAATTTTTTAAAAAAAGAAAAGAAAAATAGCGATGCCCCCAACAACCAACCCTCTTCCCCCAGCGTTGTCTCGCCTTTCTTTTTATGGGGATATGGTGCCTTGGATCCTCATTCTGGGGGCCTTGGCCATGTATTTAAAAATGCCCCTGACACAGGATGTCACGTGGTTGGTGTATTGCGCCCAAAAATGGCTGGCTGGCGGCACCCCCTTCAGTGCGGATTTTGAGGAACTCAACCCCCCCTTTAACGTCGCCCTCTATCTGCCCCTGGCGTGGCTGGTGAATCACAGCCCCTTTTCTGCTGGCCCCACCATTGCCGTCGGCGTTTGGGTCATCATGACAGTCGTTTATGTTGGCATTCGGCACCTTTTGACCACACAAACCCATCTCAACCCGCCGCTGGATCAGGAACACGCCCATCGCCTGAGTACCATGGTGGCCGTGGCCCTCTTTTTGGTCCCTTTTGCGCAACTGGGACAGCGCGAGCATTTTATTTTGGCCTTCAGCCTGCCCTATCTGCTGGCCGCCGCAAAACGGGCGGATGGGCAATATCTGTCCATGAAAACCAATATCGCCCTTGGCCTGTTGGGGGGGGTGGGCTTTATCATCAAGCCCTATGCCCTGATTGTGCCCGTGTTGGTAGAAGGGGTCATCGCCCTGCACCAACGCCGATTCTGGGCTGTGTTGAATCCCACGTCCATGGCCATCGGGGCCGTTTGTCTTTTGTATGGCCTTTGGATCGTCGTGGCGTTTCCCACCTATATTCCTTTTTATGTTCCCTTGGTGAAAGAGGTTTATCCCGATTTTGGTAACAATATCGCCCGATTACCACCAACCCTCTTTTCCATGGTTGTTTTCGTGCCTGTGATCGCAGGTCTTGTATTAGAATCCATCCGCAAAAAAACCTTATGCCCCCATCACCACGTCTGGATTGCGGCGTGTTTGGGATTTGTTGGCTTGGTGCTGATGCAACAAAAATTCTTTTTGTATCACAGTTACCCGTTTTTGGGGGTGGCTTTTGTGTGTTTGGCAACCCTGAAAACAATCCCGATGCGGTATGGGCTTTTGACATTCGTTTTGATCACGGGCTTTACGGTCACACACACACCGTTCATCAATTATTTTCGCTGGCAAATTTTTGCCAATGAAGCTGGGGAAACTTTAAAAACAGAAACCTCCGTACGCTCCATCTTGATACTCAGCCCCCATTATGGGTTTTTGCCTATATCTCTTTTGGATAAAAACGATCCCATGATCTATGCCAGCCGGTACCAAGTGACATGGTTCGCGCTGTGGATGATGGCCTTTAATCAAAACCCTGATCGGCATACCCCCAATACCCGTGCATACCAGCGCTATTTTTTAC
>JBJTVN010000164.1:0-3323 GCA_046081225.1 Alphaproteobacteria bacterium | reverse complement strand
CTTGGTGTGGCTGGCGTTTCGCTTTTCGGGCATCCCGTTTCTGAAGGGGATGGTGCAGGGATACAGCATCTTTTTTCGGGGTACGCCCCTTTTGGTGCAGCTGTTTCTGTTGTATTATGGGCTTTCTCAGTTTGAAACCATCCAGAACAGCATTTTGTGGGAAGGGGGATTGGCGGAACCCTTGGTGTGCGCTCTGGTGGCGTTGACGCTGAATGCCAGCGCCTACATTGCGGAAATTCTCCATGGGGGCATTCAGGCCATCCCGAAAAACAGCTTGGACGCCGCCCGTTCCTTTGGCATGTCGCCTTTTGTTATGGCCCGCCGCATTGTCATCCCTTTGGCGTTTCGCAACAGTCTGGGCGGCTTGAACAACGAATGGATTTTACTGATTAAGGGCAGCGCCGTGGCCAGCACCATCACCCTGATGGAACTCACCGGCGTCACCCGCACCCTGATTGCCCGCACCTATAGCCCCTTTGAATTTTATGGACTCGCCTGTTTGCTGTATTTCACCCTTTCACTGACCAGCAACCGAATTTTTTCCCACCTAGAGCGACGTTTTCAAAAACAAACCTGCCGCCATGCGTGACAAATAAACAACAGTTTGTTTGCCTTCACGCGGTCAGGACGAGGAAAATCCGTTGCAAGTCGATGCAGAATGACTTATGCATCTAATCCAAAGCTTGTTTTTTCAAGCTCTATTCCATTCACAAAGAAAAAATGCAGGGGTTTCTGTTATGTCAAAATTGAAATGTTTATGTTTGGGTCTTGTTATGGCGCTGGCCTCTGTTGCAGCTGCCAAAGCAGAAGGCGCCAACCGTGATGCTGTGTACGATAAAAATGGCAAGCCTGTTGTTGCCAAATCCGGCAACTGTGTGCGTACCAAATGGACACAGGCCAACGATCCTTGTGCAACCACAGAAACCACCCAGCAAACTCAGGACAACCTGTTTGCCGGCAGTGCCGTGACCACAGAAGAAGCCACCGTTTACTTTGACTTTGACAAATCCAACATCAAGCCTTCCGAAAAAGAAAAACTGGACCGCGTTCTGGCCGCTCTGAAATCCGGCACCATTAAAAATGCTCGGATCATCGGTTACACTGACCCCGTCGGAACCCGCGAATACAACCAAGCCCTGTCTGAAAGACGTGCCCAAGCTGTTCTGGATTACCTAACACAGAACGGTTACAAAGATGTTCAGTCTACCGAGCTGAAGGGTCTGGCCTATGATGACTTGGTTGTGCGTTGTGACGATGTGAAAAAACGCGTCAAGCGCATCGAGTGCCTGTGGAAAAACCGTCGTACAGAGTTGGCGTTCGAGTTTTCCGCCGCTGCACCTGCTGCTCAGTAGGTCTCTGTAACGAACCACTTCATAAGAAGGCCAAGAGATATCCCTTGGCCTTCTTTTTTTGTTTAAAGATACCCCAGACGCCACCCACAGGGTACCTTCTTGCTGTTCCTCTCAGGCATGCCCCGCTTCACCAGAAAGATGATCCAGCGGGATGCCCGCGGCCTTCAGGCAATTCTGCCATTTTGTGGGCCAACGGGTTTGGAATAACAAATCAAGATCATCCAAACGGGCATGAATCCATTGGTTGTTCAAAATTTCCTTTTCCAGTTGCAGGGGATTCCACCCTGCGTAGCCTAATGTCAATAAAAAATACTGGGGCCCGTTGCCTTCGGATCGTTCCTTTAAAATGTCCAACGTTGTGGTTAATCCTAGGGCGGTTCCGGCGATGGGCATGGTTTCCTCTTCCCTGTAATCCAAGCTATGCAACACAAAGCCGCGATGGGGGTCCACAGGACCACCATAAAGAACCGGTGTTTCTGGCAAAGGGTGGTGATAGGGAAGGTCTGTTTGTTTCATCAGATCCTCGAATGTCACATTCGTTATGGGTTTGTTCAAAATCAACCCCATGGTCCCTGTGTCGGCTTCGTGAACGCAGATATAAATCACCGCCCTTTCAAAACGTGGGTCGTCCAAACCAGGCATGGCAATCAAACACTGACCCAAAAGACTGGAGGAAGAAGGAATCATACACGGCAAAACAAAAAGAAGAGTTGTGAAGGCATGGGCTTTGTGTTTTATCATGACAATCATGCTTAGCCTAAAGGTCTTTTCTGTATGACACAACTTTCCTTTGATGCGCAGCTTGCAAACATTCGGGGAATGCTGGAACAGATGCGGCATGACACCACACAGGACGCTGACCCCGCCCTGCTGCACACAGCTGTTGCCGCTTTGTGCGACATGGCCAGAGCCCTGCCCTCTTCCGATAGACCCCACGCCGCAACCTTGATGGAAGCCTTGCTGGCGGATATCGATACCCTGATTGCCACCACCCGTGAGGTTCAGGACAATCTTGCCAAAAAACTCGACCACGTCCGCCCCCACAGACAGGCGGTGGCGGCTTTTTTAAAAGCCAGCAAGACGGATTAACAGCATGCAGAGCGCATCCTATCTTCAGGTGATCATTTCCCTGCTGACGGTTTTGGGGTTGCTTTGGCTGGTATCATGGGGAATGCGACGGTATCTGGTACCCCAAGCCTTGCGCACCCCCAGCCCCAACCTTGCCATCACCGGTCATCTGGCGCTGGATGTGAAACACCGGTTGATCGAAGTTTCCTTAAACGGCAAACGCCATTATATCATTTTAGGGGGGGCTCAACCCGTTGTCATGGCGGGGGAAGACGGCCAAGAGAGCCAAGAGAGCACTATCGTTCCTGTCGCAGGGCAGTAAAGGACCGTTTTTTCCTTCGGATTATGCATCCGCTGTGGCTTTTTTCTTTTGAAACGCCATGATGTAATTGATGCTGGTGTCTTTGCCCGTGGTCCAGAGGGAAAACAGGGGGTTATAAGACATCCCTGTCACATCCCGCAGGGTCAATCCCTGTTGCATCAGCACGGCGGCAATTTCAGAGGGGCGCATAAACAGCCGCCAGTCATGGGTCCCTTTGGGAACCCACCGAATGATATACTCCGCCCCAATTTTGGCCAGCAACAGGGCCTTAAGGGTGCGGTTGAGCGTAGAGAGAATCAGCACACCCCCAGGGCTAATCAGTTTGGCACAGGTTTCTAAAAACAACATATGATCATCCACATGTTCAATCACTTCCAACGCCAGAACAACATCAAAGGACGCATCGGGGGGTAAATCCTCGGGTCCGCCCTGACGATAATCGATGGTCAGCCCTTGGGACGCCGCGTGGGCCCGCGCCACCATCAGAGAATCTTCGGAGGCATCCAGCGCCGTCACCTGCCCCCCCAGCCGCGCCATGGGCTCCGCCACCAAACCCCCACCGCAGCCAATGTCCAAGATGG
>JBJTVN010000163.1:0-6298 GCA_046081225.1 Alphaproteobacteria bacterium | reverse complement strand
CCTTGGCTTTGGGACAGCCCTCTTCTCATAACCTTTTTGGGGATGAGGCGGCGTAGGCCGCAGGACGAAAGACAGCGGACGGGGGGCAGACCTTACAGGTTTCTTCCCCCCAATACCCTGCAAACTTAATGCTACCTTTTTTTCCCAGAACGCAATTTCCTAGATTTCTTAGGGACTTTTTTCCCATCCGATGGAGGTGAAACTTCCTCGACAGGCTTGGCAGGGGCCACAACGGGGGATACAGACGGGGCAAGGGTTAGGGAAAACGAATAAAACGGAGAAAGCAATGTCAAATTCTCTGACAAACGCTTACCCATGGTGTTGCCATAGGCCACCAAATCATCCCGATTCTGAGCCTCTATGATGGTTTTCAAAGCCGAAGCGTCCAGAACCACAGATCCATTTTCAATCACCACCGTGCGGCTTTTGTTGGGCAACATAACGTTTCCCGTTTTGGCATCCCGCTGGGGGGGCGGGGGCGGCGCAGCGGCCAAATCCTCCAAATCATCGATGACCGAATCAGCCTCGGCCTTGCGGGCCTGATCTGATGGTGGGGTTGGTGTGTCTTGTTTTTGTGCTGGTTGGCTGGCGGCGGTCTTCTCTGGGGCTGGCGGCGGCGGAGGCGGCGGGGTTAAATCCACGTTAGCGGCAGGAATTTTGATATATTTGCCCTTGTTTTGTGGCCCTTTCAACAAGGCAGAGATCCCCTCCCCCTGAGCCGTCGCAGAGGCGGCAGGCTTGGGGGCCGCATCCACCGCGGCAGGGGCCACGGGCAAAGCCCGTTGATCGCGATTCATGATTTTGGGCAGGGGTGGGGAAGCGGGTTTTTGATCGCTATCTTTTTTATCCGGTGCCGCCGCAGGTTTTGGGTCCAGAGACGTTTTGACATAGGGACCTGCCTTGGCGGCCTCAATGGATGCGGGCAGGGGTTCTTTTTTCGGCTGGGCAAGGGCAGGAAGGCCTAAACAAAGGGCCAAACAGAAAACAAGACTCCGCTTCAAGAACGAGACATTTGTGAATTTTATGATTGACGCACGGCGCATCTGGGGTACTATCAGGCTGTTTTTTTGGGTGTGTCCCCTATTTAACCTGATCTTTGTTAAAAAATTATGCAAAAACCGTCTCTGCGTCCTGAACGTCCTTATTTTTCTTCTGGCCCGTGTGCCAAACGTCCTGGGTGGGATCTGTCGGTCCTGTCGTCGGCCCTGTTGGGGCGTTCCCATCGGGCCAAGGATGGCAAGGCCCGCATCAACGAGGTTGTGCAGCTTTCCCGCCAGTTGTTGAACCTGCCGCAGGATTATCACATTGGCATCATGCCGGCCTCGGACACGGGGGCTTTTGAGGCGGCGATGTGGAGCCTGCTCGGCCCCCGCCCCGTGGACATTTTCGCGTGGGAAAGTTTCTCAGACGGATGGGTTACGGATGCGGTAAAGCAATTAAAGCTGAAAGACACCCACGTTTATCAGGCCCCCTATGGCCAGCTACCCGATCTGCGTCAGGCCAACCCCGATCATGACATTGTGTTTTGCTGGAACGGTACAACTTCCGGCGTTGTGGTGCCCAATGGGGACTGGATTGCCCAGGATCGGTCGGGCTTGACCCTGTGTGATGCCACATCCGCCGTGTTTGCCTATGACATGCCGTGGGATAAAATCGACGTTTTGACCTATTCATGGCAGAAAGTTCTGGGCGGCGAAGCTCAACACGGGATGTTGATCCTCAGCCCCCGCGCTGTGGCCCGTTTGGAATCCTACACGCCGGCGTGGCCCCTGCCCAAGCTGTTTCGCCTGACCAAAAAAGGCAAACTGAACGAGGGGATTTTTGCCGCAGACACCATCAACACCCCATCCATGCTGTGTGTGGAGGATGTTCTGGATGCCCTGAAATGGGCCCATGCCATTGGGGGTGCCCCCGCCATGGTGGCATGTCCAAAGAAAGCCTGAATCATTTGGCATCATGGGTGGTCCAAACCCCATGGGTGGACTTTTTGGCGGAGGACCCCGCCATCCGATCCCACACCTCCGTGTGTTTAAAACTGACGGACCCTGCCTTTTTGGCCAAAGATGAAACGGCCCAGCGGGCCTTTATCAAAGCCATGGTGGATAGGCTGGAAAAAGAGGGCGTGGCGCTGGACATCAACGCCTATCGGGATGCCCCCCCAGGCCTTCGGATTTGGTGCGGGGCCACAGTAGAGCCGCAGGATGTTAAGGCTCTGCTGCCCTGGATCACGTGGGCTTTTGAAACAGTCAAAGCGTCTGCATAACGGACAACAAAAGGATCGTACAATACAATGCCCAAAGTTCTAATTGCCGATAAAATGAGTCCCCAAGCGGCCGAGATTTTCAAAAGCCGCGGCATCGCCGTGGACGTGAAAACGGGATTGTCCCCAGAGGAATTAAAGGCCATCATTGGTCAATACGATGGTTTGGCCATTCGTTCCTCAACCACCGCCACGCCCGATATAATTGCCGCCGCCACAACCATGAAGGTCATTGGCCGCGCTGGCATTGGGGTGGATAACGTGGATTTACCCGCCGCCACCAAACAGGGCATTGTGGTGATGAACACCCCCTTTGGCAATTCCACCACCACGGCGGAACATGCCATTGCCCTGATGATGGCTCTTGCGCGTCAAATCCCGCAGGCCAGTGCCTCCACCCATGCCGGAAAGTGGGAAAAATCGAAGTTTATGGGCGTGGAAATTACCGGCAAAACCCTAGGTGTCATTGGATGTGGCAACATTGGGGCCATTGTGGCGTCCCGTGCGCAGGGCTTGGGCATGAAGGTTTTGGGCTTTGATCCCTTTTTATCCGAAGAGCGTGCCGTTGAGCTGCACATTGAAAAGGCCGATCTGGACACCCTCCTTCGCCGCGCCGATTTTATCACGGTGCACACGCCCCTGAATGATAAAACCAAGCACTTATTGAACAAAGACAATCTGGCCAAAACCAAAAAAGGTGTTTTTATCATCAATTGTGCCCGCGGCGGGATTGTGCATGAGGGGGATTTGAAAGAGGCCCTCGACAGCGGCCACGTCGCTGGTGCCGCGCTGGATGTGTTTGAAATTGAACCCGCCAAAGAGAACATTTTGTTCGGTCATGAACGGGTCATAGTCACCCCGCACCTGGGGGCATCCACAACAGAGGCGCAGGAAAATGTGGCCCTACAGGTGGCCGAGCAAATGAGTGATTATCTGCTGAGCGGCGCTGTCATCAACGCCGTGAACGTGCCCTCATTAACTGCCGAGCAAGCCAGACAGCTGCAGCCGTATCTAACGTTGGCCGAACAAATGGGCAGTTTCATGGGCCAGATGGCCGATGGCAGTGTGTCGTCGTTGAAAATCACCTACGCGGGGACGTTGCGGGGGATGAACATCAAGCCCTTAACGGCCACGTTGGTGCATCATCTGCTCTCGCCTATGCTGGATCAGGTGAACGGGATCAACGCCCTGAGTGTGGCCAAAGAGCGCAGCATTGCCCTGTCAGAAACCCTGCTGGACAACAGCGGGGATTACACCAACAGCATCCATCTGGAAATGACAGCCCACGGCCAGACCCGCAGCGTCATGGGCAGTGTGTTCCATGGCAACCAACCGCGCTTTGTGTCCGTGGATGATGTCCCGCTGGAGGCCACGGTGGCTCCCCGCATGATTTTGATCCGCAATGTGGATAAACCTGGTTATATCGGAAAAATTGGCCACCTGCTGGGCGAGGCCAACGTCAACATCGCCACATTCCATCTGGGCCGCCGCAGTTTGGGCGGGGAAGCCATTTCCCTGATTGAAGTGGACCAAGATGTCCCCCAAGAGATCATCGCCAAAATCGCCAGCCTACCCCAAGTGGTGACGGTGCGTTGGTTGCGGTTCTAGGATGCCATGATGCGTTGTCTCTTTTTACGGTGGCTTCGCAGCAGGGGAAGGGTCCCCGCGTATCTTTTGACACTGATGCTGGTGGGGGCCTCGCCCGCCGCCTCTACGCCCATGAATGTGGGATCGGTTCATTTTCAGATTGCCACGGCAGAGGCCGGCCGTACTTTTGATCGTTTGGTGTTAGCAAAATTTCAGGATAAACCGGAAATTGCCGGTCAGGATCAGGGGGGGCGTTTGTATCGTCTGACGCCATCCTTTACCCAAATGATTGTGGAGCCCATGCAAGGTCAGGTGCTCACTCAGGACAACCAAGGCGGCCTCCACTTTGGGGGGGTTGTTCAGGGGGTGCCGCTGCAGGTCATGGGGGAATCGGTGGGGGCCCAAAGCCTGAGCGTTCGGGATGATGCTGGACCTTCCCTGCCCTATACCCTGCCTGAAACAGAGGTTTTTGCCGCGGGCACAGCCCAGTGGATTGATCTGAGTCCCGCCGATGGAGCCAAAGAGATTGCGGTTATTACGCTGCAGCAGGACAATACATCCGCTCTATCGTTGTTTTTCAAACTTCAGGACAAACTGGCCCGCGTCATGACCCTGCCCCAGCCGCGGCATTCTGGATTGATGGATTTTGTGGGTGTGGATGATACACAATCCCCCCCTGCCCTAGTGACGCTGCAAGACCCAGGGGGCAATTCTTATTTGACTTTTCATCAAATCATTGGTGGAAAGCCAAAAGTTTTGGGGAAATTTTATGGCTTTTCCAGTGTAATTCCAGGCACCCCCCTACGCCCCCTGACCGTTCTGGCCAACGCCGATGGTGTGGCAGGCAACGAGGTGATTTCTTTTCGCAATGATTTGAAAAATTTAGCTTTTTTCAATTACAGTGCGCAGGGGCTACGCCTGCTGCGTCAGCAGACGTTTTCGGTGCCTGTGGCCAGTGGTTTAACGGTTTTGACGGATGATCAGAATCGTCTCATGGCCTTGGGCTTTATGGATCAAGAGCGCAACGCCATTTTATTGATGCGGGAAAAAGGATCATGACCCCTCTGCTGCCCATTGGCCTTCACGATAGCCTTGGTACGGAAGCCTATTGGTTGAACCGTCTGAAACAGACCTGTTTACAGACCATGTACGGGTTTGGCTATGATCTGGTGGAGCCCACGCCGCTGGAACAAGAGGACAAAACCCAGCCCCCCACGGGCGAAAGCCGTTTTCGCGTCCATGATCCCAGCACCGAGGCCCCGCTGGTGTTGCGATCCGACATTACCCCCCAGATTGCCCGCATTGCCAAACAACACTACGCGGGCCAAGGTTATCCCATCCGTTTGGGTTATGTGGGACAGGTGTTTCGGATGCGGGCTTCCCAAATGAAGCCCGAGCGTCAATCCACCCAAGTGGGGGCCGAATTTTACGCAGATCAAAACACCGTATCGCAGCAGGGTTTGCTGGAGGTGCTGCGATTGCTGTTCTGGTTGATGCGGACGCTATCGGTGGGGCCGTGTGTTCTGGATCTCAGCCATGCGGGGCTGGCCCGTCGGATTATGGATCTGGCGGGATTATCCCCAGAGCAACGCTGCGCCCTGGCCGTGAAACAAAAACCCGAAGGCATGACCCCCGAGGGGGCTGCCCTGATTGAACCCCTGTTGCAGTACACAGGGCCCAAAGCCAGTGGCTTGGTTGGGATTTATCCGGAATCTTTGGATGCAGACATTCTCCAGATGCTGGCGCTGCAGGCGCAGATTAGCGCCCTGTGTCCCCATGTGCGGGTCAGCATCGATTGGGTGGATGGACGCTATTTGTCCTATCATCAGGGCATCGGGTTTCATTTGTTTGCTCTGGGTGAAGACATTGGCCGCGGGGGCCTTTACACCAGCCAAGGCCTGCACGGTGTGGGCTTTAGTTTTTATTTGGATCCCTTGGTGCGCCATGCGGTGCTGCACCACGCCCTGCCCCCAGAAATCAGACTTTCCCCCACCGCCGATGATCACACCATCGCCCACGCCTTGGCCAAAGGCCAGAGGATTGTGTGGGCCTGTTCATAATGTTTTGTTAGGGGAAAAATTCTGCTGGGTGGGCGCCTTTTCCGTGCGCTCGGCTGCAACGTTGCTCCCACCCCCGCACTTTTCTTTTTGTATCAAGGGGTCCGCTGCGCCGCATGCGGAAGACAGAAGACCGAGGACGGAAGACAGAGGATTTTTTCCGTCTTCCGTCCCCTGTCCTCAGTCCTCAGTCCTCCGATTGCCCCGCCCCGCAACGTTTCCTCAACGAATGAATGCAAAAAAGATACTTTCCCGAGCCCCTTGCAAAATTCCCGATGCGTGAGGTGGGATAGGGGTATTTTTCTTGTTGTTTAGGCCGACAGGGGATGGTTTTGTGGATTTTTCAGGGGTGAGGGGTCCATGAGGGTTTATGGGCGTCTATTTTTCTGGATGC
>JBJTVN010000162.1:0-2805 GCA_046081225.1 Alphaproteobacteria bacterium | reverse complement strand
GTCTGCTGTGTTTCTGCTTGCTCGGGGGCCTCAACCTCTGGCTGTTGAAGGTCCTGTGTTTCTTCTGGAGTTTCAGCGATGGGCAGGACTGGCGCAGGCACAGGCGCAGCAGGCGTCGTGACGGCAAAAGATAACGACGGGAGTGTCTTAACCGTTGGGGCGGTTAAGGACGCCGTTTTGTACAAATCCCGAATGGAAGGGTTGGGGGAGAGAACCGCAAACGTCTGATCAAATTCAATCACAAAAGGATCAAGGCCGGCGGGATAGGATCGCCCTTCGTTTTTGGCCTATGTCACCAGACTGTGGGCTGCCTGTTGGCGGGATGTTTGTGTGGCAAAAGGGGCGTACTGCCCCGCATTGTGTTCCCGAAAAGAGGATAGAGTTTGGGTGGATTCAGGGATGGTGTCGGGTTCAGGATTAACCTGCGTGGCACGGGGTTGAATGAAGGATTTTTGGGTATCGGCCTGTTGTGCAGGGGCGAGGGATTGCGTTGTTGTTTTGGCAAAGGTTTCGGGCAGGGGCTCGGTTTTGATTTTTCCTGACGCGGGGGCAGGGGTGGCTTTTGGCGCAGCCGCGGTTAAGGGGTTTGGCAAAGCCACAAGGGAAGATTTGGGGGCCTCAGCAGAGGCTGTTTTTGTTTTGGTCTTGGGGGTAGGGACAGGGGCCGCGGCAGCTTTGGCTTTGGGTTTAGGCTTTGGCTCAGGCTTTTCTGCGGGATCAAGGTCCTCTAAATACAAAACCTGTGGCTTTACCACGGTGGGTTCACCGGTCACTTTTTCTGGTGTTTCCTCTTGGGGTGTTACGGGTGATGCGGCTTGCTCTTGGGAGGGTTGTTCCTGAGGGGTTTGCTCCTGAAAAAAAACATCCAAAGACTCCGCAGAAGCCCCATGCGCCCCCAATAGACAGAATCCCAAAAACACAACATTTTTTTTCATGGCGCTCATGGACTTTTTTTGGCTTTTTTGTTCCTTGGTCGTATCATGAAGGATGTTTGCTTAAAAAAGCGTTAAGGGGGTAAGAACGCCCCTATATTTTTTGAGAAACCATGCCCACAAATAGGGGGATAGGGGATGAAGAGCAAAATCAATGGCTCAAGAAACAAAAAGAGATCCCCGCTTTCGCGGGGATGATGGGGTGAAAACGAGGATTTAAAACTGCGTGCCAAAACTAAAGCGGAAACGGTCTTCCTCGTCGTAATCTTCTTTGGCAAAGGGGATGGCGTAATCAATGTTGACGGGACCAAAGGGGGAACGCCATGCCAATCCCAAACCGCCCGATGCGCGGATGCTGCTATCGTCTTGAACCTCCGGCCCTTTATTGACCGCATCCCGCAATACCCCTGCATCCACAAAGGATACACCACTTAAGCCCAGTTCTTCGGGTAGTCCTAAAGGAAAGCGTAACTGGGCAGATGTTCTGGCATAGTATTGACCGCCCAATGCATCGCCTGTGGTGCCATCTCGTGGCCCCACGCCGGCCAATTCAAATCCGCGCAAACGGGCACCGCCCAAAAAGAAACGGTCATTGATGCGCACGTCACCGCCAGAATAATCAAAGACATAGCCCGTGTCGGCCTCGGTGCTGAACACCCAGTCTTTTTCATACAGGGGCCAGTATTTTGCCCCCCCAATTTCATTGCGCAAATAATTCACATCGCCGCCAACACCGGCCACGTTGGCTTCGTAATAGGCCATATAGCCTTCGCTGGGTTCAATGCGATTGTCCAGTTTGTCATAGGTAAAGCGTGTGCCGATCCCAGAGGTTAGGTATTCCCCCTCTTGATCTTTGATAAAGCGCGATGCGTTTTCATCCACGTTGCTGATTTTCACATTGTTGGCAAAATAAAACACACGCTGGCTTAGATCTGGCCCCAAATCAAAGCCCAAGGTGGCGCGTCCGCCCAGGCGTTCTTCGTCGTAGGAACTTTCGTCCTGAAAATCCCGCACCAGATTTTGGAAATCCAATCCGCCGTAGAGTTTACGGTCCAGAAAATAGGGGTCTGCAATCCCTAGATCAATCTGCTGGCGCTTACTGGACAAGGAGGTTGACGCCCGAACGTCCTGCCCCCGCCCCAGAAAATTACGCTCTCTCAGGCGAATGTCCGCCAGAAGGGATTCTGTGGATGAAAAACCAGCACCCAAAGACAACTCCCCCGTGGGTTGTTCCATAATTTCAATGTTCACGATGGTTTGATCGGGTGTGGAGCCTTCCTTGATGTCAAATTTGACATTTTTAAAGTACCCCAGATTGCGGATATTTTTTTCCGATTCCCTGATTTTGATGGCGTTATAGGGATCGCCTTCGGCAAAGGTCAGTTCCCGACGGATGACTTTGTCCAGTGTGCGGACGTTCCCGATGATGTTCACCTGTTCAATATAAACACGGCGGCCTTCTTTCAGGGAGAAGGTGACATCCACAACCCCTTCACGTTCCTGCATGTTGGTATCGTTTTTGTTGGCATCTCTGGGGGTATAGATGGGCTCAATGTCCACAAAGGCATATCCACGCTCCCCCAAAAAATCCACCAAGGCGGATTCTGAGGCATCGATGTCCTTTTGCCGGAACACATCGCCGGATTCAAAGGTCATCAGGGGCTTTAGGTCCTCGGGCGAGATATCCTTAAACACACTTTTGTAATCGATGGCACCGACGGTATAGCGTGTGCCTTCCTCAATCAAAAACGTTATGGAAAAGCGTTTTTTATCCTTGGACAGCGTGGCATCCACTGATGTGACCCGAAAATCCATAAACCCGTTGTTGCGGTAATGCTGCGTTAGTTGTTGTTCATCATAGGTGACCAAGTCT
>JBJTVN010000161.1:0-2029 GCA_046081225.1 Alphaproteobacteria bacterium | reverse complement strand
CGGCAACCTGCGCTGGCCGGCGGGGGTCCCTGCCCCCACGTTGGTTCAGGCCGATATCCGCAGCCCTCTGGTGGTGCTGGCGGATCTCAAGGCCCCCGCTGCCCAAACACCCCCCTCTGAAACAACGGGTGCCCCCACGGCGGCCGTACCGGCTGAAAAACCCGCGGCGGCTAAGCCTGCGGCGATGGCTTGGCGGGATTATCCGCTGTATCCGGCGGGATGGCCCACGGTGCGGGGGGTGGTGACGGTGACGCTGGATCATCTGCGGGATACGGCCAAGGGTGCGGATCTGATGACCAACGTCACCCTGCGGGCCACCCAGCAAGAGGCCCTGGCTGTTGAGGCCAAAGGGGCCTTTGTGGGCGGGGGGGCGGTGACGCTTTTGACCTCCCTGACGCCACAGCCAGAGACGCCCGAGCCGGATGCCCTGTGGACGCTTTTGATGAACATCACCCACCCCCGTGTGGGGACGCTGCTGAAAAGTACGGACCTGAGCCCCGCGGCCCAAGGGGGCCCCATACACCTGCTGGCCCATGTTCGGGGGCAAGGGGTTAAGGTCCAAAATGTTCTGGATACCCTGTCGGGGGATGTGACTTTGGGCATGGGGCCAGCCACGCTGAATCGGGATGCCCTGCTGTCGTCCATCATGTCTGCGGATCTGGCGCGGGCCCTGCTGGGGGATCAAACCATGCTGCCGGTGTCCTGTTTGGCTACGCGCTGGCCCTTTGTGCAGGGGGTCGCCACCACGCCCATCACCCTGCTGGAAAGCCCCGCCCTGCGGGTGTGGGGTACGGGAACCCTGAATCTGGGCCGCAATGCCCTGGCCATGACCCTGACCCCCACGCCCAAGGACCCCAAGCTGGCCCTGTTGGCCGTGCCCGTTGCGGTGACGGGCCCCCTGAACGCGCCGCAGGTCTCGCTGGGCAAGCAAGGCCTGGACACCCTGACGGGCACCGTGCTCTCCCTGATCCAAACCAAAGGCAAAGCCCCCGCCCCCCGACCCGCCAACGACGACATCTGCACCCAAGTCCTGATCCCCCTGAAAGAGGGACGGTTTGATGTGAGGGGGGTTAAGAGCTCATCCCCCCAGGCGCCCTCTCAACAACAACAGCCAGTTCCTCTGAAGAAGAAGGAGATTCTAGAGAACTTAAAAAACCTGCTGAGGCACTAATTTCCTGCCTAAGGGCATCTCTTGCTTGCTGACCGATTGGTCTTGTCAATAAGTCAACAGTTAAAAACCCTGTTATGCACTTCGCTTGAACCTCTTGAACAATTAATTGGCCCAGTTCTGTCCCTTTAAGTGGTTTTAAAACTTCATTATCATCTAAAACTTCCAACACCATAATAGCAGCATAACGCCAAGCGTCGGTGATCCTATCGTCTAACTCCAGCAACATAGCATCCAGATCGCCTCCCTTACTATTGGCCGGAAGCTTAATATGATCATGTCGTATCTCCACATCTTCACCCAACTCACAATTTAAAAGCCCAGATTGACAACAAGAACTGTTAAACGCTCGTATCAAAGCTCGATTTAATGCTAGACTCTCAGATGTATCTCTTGCTTTTAGAAGAAAATTATTTGGATTTATAATTCCTTCCCGCAGTACATTTGTCATACTATCCCGTATGTCATCATAGATGTCGCCTCCGTTTACCAAAAGAGGTGACTTCAATCGTTTTCTATGAGATTGTGCAACATCTGCAAAAGTCAAAAATTTGTCTTGCGAGACAACACTTCCCGAACAAAGAAACTTTAGAAAACCCGAAAAGCTTGGACTAACTTCTGTTCCATTTTGAGCAGATGTTGCGATAGCTTGTTTATAAGCCGCCGTATGGCCGTTGGTGATTTCACCTGCAGGAAATGTTTCAGAGAAAAAAAAGTCTCTAGAGCCCCTTGCAAAATTAGATAGATTGGGTTGATTTGGTAGAAAGTGAGAGGAAAAAGGGGGAAAGCGTGCCATACAGGGTTTGAAAAAAGCCTGTAGAAAGGACACCGAGCATGGCACTGGGTCAGAGATTAAGCGTA
>JBJTVN010000160.1:0-6380 GCA_046081225.1 Alphaproteobacteria bacterium | reverse complement strand
TGAAAAGATTTCTTTTTTCCCTAAAAGAAGGCTTTATCACCTTCTTGAGAAGGCATTTATCGCAACTTGTGAAACTTGCAATACTTTTTCTTGTTGTCCTATGGACACTCTCAGCCCTGCTGGGGCTGCCTTGGGAGATTTCTGCGGCGATTTCTGCCCTAGTAGTCCTCTCTTGTGCGACCATCTTTTGAAAGAGTAGCACCCCCCCCGAGGACCGGCCCCTATAAAGGACCCCCTCGGGACGGGAAACAAGCCTCAGGGTTTTTCCGCCGCCGTTTCCCCCAAACCCCAACCCCCGCCCAGCGCTTTATACACCGCCACCAGGTACAGGGCGTTTTGAACGTCGCTTTGGGCCAGACGATCCTCCGATTCAAACTGTCGTTGCTGGGCATCCAGCAGTTCCAAAAAGCTATCCAGCCCTGCGCGGTACCGATCATCGGCCAACTTTGCGGCCTTGGCGTTGGCCACGGCAGCTGTGGACAGGCGGGCGCGGCGCTCTTCCTCCCGCGCGAAGCGGACCATGGCGGTGTCAATGTCCTCCAGCGCCCCCAACACGGTTTTTTGAAACACGGCCAGTTTCTGCTGGGCCACGGCATCGCGGGCATCGATGCGGGCCTGAACATGGCCCCAATCAAAAATCGGCCATCGAATGATGGGCGCAAAGGCATAGATGGACGTGCCCCCCGTGGTCAAACTGGCAAAATCGGTGGACAAAAAGCCCACGGCCCCCTGCAGCGTGATTTGGGGGTACAGGTCTGTGGTGGCGATGTTATAATCGGCACTGGCGGCCACAAAGTCCTGTTGCGCGGCGGCCACATCGGGGCGACGGGGCAGCAAAGCCTCGGCCTTGCCCATGGCCACCTGCGGCGGCAGAGAGGGTAAGACCCGCACCGTGGACAGCCGCGCACGCAACGCATCGGGCGTTTGCCCCGTTAAAATCCCCAACCGATTGATGTTGGCCGCAATGTCCCCCTGCAACAGGGGCAGCAGGGCCTTGGTGGTTTCCATCTGGGCCCGCGCCCGCTCTAAATCCAGCGCATTGGACCGCCCCCCGTCAAACAGGTTTTGGGTCAGGGCAAAGGTTTTCTGCTGGGCATCCGCGTTGTTTTTGGCGATGCTATAGCGTTGCTGGGATCCCCGCAGCTCCATATAGCTCCGCGCCACCTCGGCGGCCACGGTGGTATAGGCGGCGGCCAAATCCGCCTGACGGGACGCCAGACGGGCCTTTTCGGCCTTTACCCCCTCAGAAATCCGCCCAAACAAATCCAATTCCCACGTGGCATCAAAACCCGCCTGATAGGTGCGGCTACTGCGCCCATCGCTCAGGGGTTGCTGGCCCTCTCGGCTCAGGCGTTGTTGATCAAAGCGTGCTGTGCCCTCGGGGCTGGGGGCATAATCAAACTGGCGATCCCGCACCACGGCGCGGGCCTCGGTCACGCGGGCCAAGGCCACCGCAATATCAGGGTTATCCCGCAGGGCCAAAGCCACCAAATCCCCCAAATCCTCATCCTGCCATGCCCCCCACCACGCAGACACGGGATGCGCCGTGGTAAAGCGGCCCTTGCCAGATTCCTGCAACATCGTGGCCTTCACCGTGGGCGTTTCCACAGACCCATCACGGGCCCCCAAGGTGGAACAACCGGCCAGCAAAAGAGAGAGGGCTACAACCGTTTTTTTCCAGGGCTTGGACACACCGTCATTGCGAGCCTCCGTAGGAGGCGTGGCAATCCAGTCTTTCTGATCCTGGCATTTCTGGATTGCTTCGCTGCGCTCGCAATGACGAGGATTATACGTAAGTCCTTTCTTCATACAGCCGCCTTTCTGTTCATAAAACGGGCCTGTAAAAATCCACCCATGCGCCGACACAACACATAAAACACGGGGGTAAACACCAACCCAAACAACGTCACCCCCAGCATCCCTGAAAACACCGTCACACCAATGGCTTGACGCATTTCCGCCCCCGCGCCCTCGGCAATCACCAGCGGCACAACCCCCAGAATAAAGGCAAAAGCCGTCATCAAAATGGGACGCAGGCGCATTTTGGCGGCCTCGCACACGGCGGTCCATGGGTCTTCGTTGTCTTTGTCTTGCCGCTCTTTGGCAAACTCCACGATCAAAATGGCGTTTTTACAGGCCAAGCCGATCAACACCACCAACCCAATCTGGGTTAAGATATTGTTGTCCATACCCGCCAGCCAAATCCCCGAAATGGCCGAAAACAAACACATGGGCACGATCAAAATAATGGATAGCGGCAACACCCAGCTTTCATACAGACCCGCCAGCAACAAAAACACAAACACAACCGCCATCACAAAGGCAATGATCCCAGAATTGCCCGCGTTTTTTTGTTGAAAAGCCAATTCCGTCCACTCATACCCCATCCCCTGGGGCAGGGTTTTTGCGGCAATGGCCTCCATGGTTTTGATGGCCTCCCCCGTGCTGTGGCCGGGAGCGGTGTCGCCAAAAATCTCCGCCGCTGGATACAAATTATAACGGGGCACCCGCGAAGGGCCCGTTTCATCCCGAAAGGTCAACAGCGTCCCCAGCGGCACCATGGCCCCTGTGGTGCTGCGCACACGGATGCGGGCGATGTCCTCTTTTTGCATACGGCTTTGGCTTTCGGCCTGCGCCGTGACGCGGTAGGTCCGCCCCAAAAAGTTAAAATCGTTGATGTAAGAGGATCCAAAATACACCCCCAAAGCCTGAAAAATGGTGTTCATAGGCACATTCAGCTGCTGCGCACGTTCGCGGTTGATGTCCAAATACAGTTTGGGCGTACCATTTTCCACAAAACTAAACACGCTGGTGGCGGTGCCTGAGGCATTGCCCTGACGAGAGACCTCCCCCACCGCATCCAACAGGGGCTGCAGGCCCAAACCCCCTTTGTCCTGAATGATGATCTTAAAGCCGCCTCCGCTGCCGATCCCCCGCACTGGCGGCGGTGGAATCACCACCACCTTACCATCATGAATATCCCCCACGGCCGCCCGCATAGCGGCCAGAATGCTGTCATAGGTTAACCCCTTCCCCAGCCGCTCCGGAAAGGATTGCAGGGGCGTAAACACAGCCGCCGCATTGGTGGCATTGGTAAACGTGGCCCCCGAAAAGCCCACAAAGGAAACCGTGTTTTTAATCCCATCAACCTTTAGCAGGCGATCAATGACCTGTTGCACCACAGCATCGGTGCGATCCATGGACGCCCCAGGGGGCAACTGCACGGCCACAATAAAATACCCCTGATCCTGCGGCGGAATAAAACCCGTGGGCACATCCCGAAAGCCCAAAACCGTCACCCCCATAAACACCCCATAGACCACCAGCATCAGGGCCCCGATGCGCGTCACACGGGCCACGGTTTTGCCATAACGCTGAGAAAAGGCCCCCATAAACCGGTTAAAATAAAAACACAACCATGCAAACGGATTGGGCAACACCCCAGGGGCCCGCACGGCATGGTCGTGACCATGGGAGGAACGCAGCAGCAACGCCGCCAATGCAGGACTAAGCGTCAGCGACACCAGCACCGAAAACATGGTGGACACCGCAATGACCACGGCAAACTGTTTGAAAAACTGTCCGGAAATCCCACTGATAAACGTCACCGGCACAAACACCGCCGCCAGAACCAACCCCATGGCCACCAGAGCCGTGCCCACTTCGTCCATGGTTTGACGGGTGGCGTCACGGGGGGAGAGGCCTTTGGCCAGCAAGCGTTCCACATTCTCCACCACCACAATGGCATCATCCACCACAATCCCGATGGCCAAAATCATCCCAAACAATGACAGGTTGTTGATGGAATACCCCAGCCCCTTCATCACCAAAAAGGTCCCGATCAACGACAACGGAATGGCCACAATGGGAATCACCGCCGCCCGCCAGTTTTGCAGGAACAACAGGATCACCAGCACCACCAGAACGATGGCCTCCACAAATGTCTGATACACCGCATCAATGGATTGGGATACAAACTGGGTGGGATTATACACCGTGTCATAGGCCAGGCCCTTGGGGAAGTCCTTGGACAAGGCCTTCATTGTCTTTTGGATGCTGGCGGCGGTGTCCAGGGCATTGGACCCTGGCAACTGATACACCAAAATCCCCACGGCGGGTTTTTTGCCCAGATAACTGCGGGTGTTGTAATTATCCAGCCCCAGTTCAACGCGGCCCACGTCCTTTAAACGCACCAACTGGCCATTGTTTCCGGTTTTAACAATAATGGTTTCAAAGTCTTCGGCTTTGCTCAACCGCCCCTTGGTTTGCACACTGATTTCAAAGGCCGTGGGGGAGGATACGGGTTGTTGCCCCAATGTGCCCGCCGCCACCTGAACGTTTTGGGCCTGCAGCGCATTCACAATGTCCCCCGCCACCATATCCCGCGACGCCAGTTTATCGGGGTCCAACCACAACCGCATGGCGTAATCGCTGGATCCGTTGACGCGTAAATCCCCCACACCCTTTAATCGGGCCAAGGTGTCTTTGATCCTGAGCGTGGCATAGTTTCCGATAAATTTTTGATCCAACGTGCCATCATCCGAAAACAAATTCACCACCATCATCAAATCGGGGGAGTTTTTCTTTGTGGTCACCCCGCGGCGGCGAACCTCTTCGGGCAAGCGCGCCATGGCAATGGATACGCGGTTTTGCACCAACACCTGCGCCGTATCCAGATTGGTGCCCAGCTCAAAGGTGATGGTTAAACTCATGTTTCCGTCATTGGTGGACTGGGAAGACATGTACAGCATCTTTTCCACACCGTTGACCTCTTGCTCAATGGGCGTGGCCACGGTATCGGCCACCACATCGGCACTGGCCCCGGGATAACTGGCGGACACCACCACCGTGGGGGGAACGATGGGGGGATATTGTTCCACCGGCATGGCAAAATACGCCAGCAAGCCCACAATAGACACCAAAATCCAAATCACACTGGCAAAAATCGGTTTATCAATACAGTGATGCGACAGGCTCATGATCCGCAGGCCCCCCTTATGGCTTCACAGGGGCAGGGGATGGCCCATTCGTCTTAGGCCCCTGCAACACAGGGGTAACTTTGGTGCCTGGGCGGGTCATCATCAGGTTTTCCGATACCACACGATCCTTGGGGGTCAAACCACGAAGAATCACCCGCAGCCCACCCTCCTGCAACGATCCCGTTTCCACGGGACGCGGGGCAATGACATCATCGGGGCCAACGACAAACACAAATTTGTTGGTCAACGTGGATCCAATCAGGGCATCCGGCACCAACAGGGCAGGGGAGGGCGCCGTGGCCTGCATCTTCAGGGTGGCAAACATCCCAGGTTTCAGGGCACCTGCGGCATTCTCAAAGGTGGCCCGCATTTCCAGCGTCCCCGATCCCGTGTCCATCTGATTGTCCGAAAAGGTCACTGTGCCCTGATGCGTAAAATCCTTTTCATCCTGCAAGCGCAGCATGACAGGGCGGTCCTGCTTGGGGTCTTTGGTTAGGAAGGTGCGGTATTTTAAATAATCCTGCTCGCTGACATAAAAATAAAAATCAATGGGACTTTGGGATACGACGGTGGTTAGCAAAACCTCCCCCGCCGTAACCAGATTCCCCGCATCCACCCGCCTGCGGCTGATGATGCCCTCGACGGGGGATTGTATGTTGGTGTATGCCAAATTCAGGCGGGCCTCTTCCCAGTTGGCCTTGGATTGCCGCATGGCCTGAAAGGCCTGATCCAAATCCTTCTCGGATACGGCGTTTTGCCCGCGCAGGGCCTTGACCCGCTGCCATTCTTTTTTGTCCAAATCATACCTGGCCTCGGCCCGATCCAGCGCCACCTGAAACGGGCGGGGATCAATCACAAACAACGATTGCCCCTTTTTGACCCGTTGGCCGTCCTGAAACAGCACCTTGTCCAAATAGCCCGTCACACGGGCGCGGATCTCAACGGATTCTCTGGCACGAAAGCGCCCCGTGTATTCATCCCATGTGGACACTGTTTTTTGTATGGGGTGCATAAAAACCGACGTAGGCAAAGCGGGTCCCCCTTCGGGCTTATCCGGCTTACAAGCCGAGAGAACACACAAGCAAACACTCAAAAAAACAAAAGACCATAAAAAACGGGGGGGCTGGGAATGCATCAATGATCAATCCTAAAAAATCTGAGATAACTATATCGTATGCCCCTTAACAAACCACAAAAAGGGGGGATGGGTGTAAAGGATTTTTTGCTGGGAAAGCCTCAGCGCCTCTTATATTGTCATGTTCGAGCCCCTTGCAAAATTAGATAGATTGGGGTGATTTGGTAGAAAGTGAGAGGAAAAAGGGGGAAAGCGTGCCATACAGGGTTTGAAAAAAGCCTGTAGAAAGGACACCGAGCATGGCACTGGGTCAGAGATTAAGCGTA
>JBJTVN010000159.1:0-2868 GCA_046081225.1 Alphaproteobacteria bacterium | reverse complement strand
TTTCTGATCCCCCCCAAAGTTCAAACTGACGTATCAAACTATGATCGCTGTTAGGATCGTTATATAAGTTTTGAAGTTTTTTTAAAATATCGATGGCTTTATCAAGTTGATCGTACTCAGCGTCGGATAAGGCCTGGCGAGAAGCCACCCACTCGCTAGTAATATCCGCCGCGGTTACGTGTTCTATGTCGCCTGTTTTAGCCATCTCCAAACCTCCTCATCCTATTACCCTTCCACTCTACCCCCACCCCCCGCAAAAATCAAGCATATTTTAAGTATATTTTTTTTAGAAAATGTGACAAAGATCACATCCGCATCCTTAGAGATGTGCCACCATCCCATCCCACCCCACCTCTACCCCTGTGGGGCATAGGGCGGCGAGGGTGTCGTAATCCATATCGGCGGACAGGTGGGTCAGAATGGTGCGTTTGGGCTTGAACACCGCAATCCATGATAATGTGGTTTCCAGATGGGTATGGGTGGGGTGGGGCGTGCGTTGCAGGCAATCCACAATCCACAGGTCCAGACCGTGCAGGAACGGCTCGCTTTCCGGCGGAAAGGCCTTCACGTCCGTGGAATAGGCCATATTCCCCATGCGTATGCCCATGCTGTCAATGGGCCCATGGTGCTGGCGAAAGGGGGTGAAGGTGGTTTGGCCCACCGCCTGCGGCTGGCCATAGGTGATGGTGTGCGGCATCAGAGCGGGCTTATAAAACGGCGGTTGGGTCAGGGGCTTGGCGAAAATGTAATCAAACCGCCTTTGCAGCGTCCCCAACGTCCGCGCATCCGTGTACAAAGGCAGCGCCGCCCCCGCCGCCACATTCAGCCCCCGCACATCATCCACACCATGCAAATGATCGGCATGATCATGGGTCAGCACAATGGCATCCACCGCCGTGATGGCGTGCCTCAGACACTGTTGCCGCAAATCGGGGGCCATATCAATCAGGATACGGGTGCCATGATCCTCCATCAAGACACTGGCCCGCAGGCGGGTATTTTTGGGATTCTGGGGGTCACACGCCCCCCAATACCCCGTCACCGTGGGAACACCGCTGGAACTGCCGGTGCCAAGCAGGGTGATTTTCATGCTACGCCCACTCAATGGTGGCCGGCGGCTTGGAGGTCACATCATACACCACACGGTTCACCCCCCGCACGGCGTTGATGATTTTGTTGGCCGTTTGGGTTAAAAAGGTATGGGAAAAGGGGTAGCTCTCCGCCGTCATGCCGTCCAGCGAGGTCACGGCGCGTAGGGCAATCACCGATTCAAAACTCCGCGCATCCCCCATCACCCCCACCGTTTGCACGGGCAGCAGAACACAAAAGGCCTGCCAGATCTCATGATACAGCCCCGCTTCGTGCAGGGCCTGGATGTAAATGGCATCGGCCTCGCGCAGGATCTTCAGTTTCTCGGGGGTGATGGCATCGGGAATCCGCACCGCTAGGCCCGGACCTGGGAAGGGATGACGGTTCAAAATGCTGGGGTCCAGCCCCAGCTCCGCCCCCAGCAGGCGCACTTCGTCCTTAAAGAGCATCCGCAGGGGCTCCAGCAGTTTCAGGTTCATCTGGGCGGGCAAGCCCCCCACGTTGTGATGGGATTTGATGGTGGCACTGGGCCCGCCCGAGGGGGATGTGGATTCAATCACATCCGGATACAGCGTCCCCTGCGCCAGAAAGGTAAAGGTCTTGCCCGTGCTGCGGATATGCTGGTCAAACACGTCAATAAAGGTTTTGCCGATGATTTTGCGTTTCTCCTCAGGGTCCACCACCCCCGCCAGCCGTGAGAGGAAAATGTCTGATGCGTCCACATCCTCAATGGGCAGATGGTGCGTGTTGCGATAGGTCTCCAAAACCTGCCGCGCCTCGTTCAGGCGCAGCAATCCATTGTCCACAAACACACACTGCAGTTGGTCCCCCAAAATCCGGTGCAACAACAGCGCCGTGACGGAGGAATCCACCCCCCCAGACAAAGCGCACAGCACGTTATGATCGCCCACGGTGTCTTTGATCTGGGGTGTCATGGCCTCCAGATAGCCCCGCATGGTCCAGCGCTGGGTCATGCCACAAACGCGCCGCGCAAAGGATTCCAAAAGCGCCCCCCCCGTGGGGGTGTGAATGACTTCGGGGTGAAATTGCACGCCGTACAGGCGGCGGGCTTCATCGGCAATGGCGGCGTGGGGAATGCTGCTGGTCCGCGCCACTGTCACAAAGGCAGGGGGCAGGGTTGCAATGTGGTCGCTGTGGCTCATCCACACGGTGTGGGGGGTTTCGGGGGGCCATATCCCCTCCAGCCATTGGGTGGGGGTGGTGACAAAACAGTCTGCATGACCAAACTCCCGCTTTTGGGACGTTTCCACCCGCCCGCCCAACATATGCACCATGGCCTGCATCCCATAACAAATCCCCAAAACAGGAATGCCCGCCGCAAACAGGGCGGGCTCGGGCAAAAAGCTGTCGGCCTCGTGCACCGATGCGGGACCACCGGAGAGAATAATGCCCGAGGGGTTTTTTTCCAAAATGGCTTTCAGCGGGGTATGGGCGGGCACAATTTCACAAAACACCTGAAACAAACGCAACCGCCGCGCAATCAGCGCCGTCACCTGCGATCCATAATCCACAATCACCAAGGTTTGTTTCTGGTCCATGTTCCCATCATCTCTGCGTCAAAAGAACCCCCACCATACAAAACCCAAGGGCGGGGGGCAAGCGGAAGACGGAGGGTGGGCAGGGCAATCGCATTAGAATCTAGCTAAAATTCGCAAAAAGATTTAAATAGGCAGCAAGATCCCATGAGAAGGAGTTTTGCATGCTAAAGCATATGCGCGAGTACATTGAAAATATTGAGGATCCGAGGCGTGGCAATGC
>JBJTVN010000158.1:0-4165 GCA_046081225.1 Alphaproteobacteria bacterium | reverse complement strand
TTTCTGGATTGCTTCGCTGCGCTCGCAATGACAAAGGTTCTGCGTAAGTCCTTTAATTTAAATAAATGAGGCCAACAATGAGTGAAACAATACGAATGTTACAAGATCGCATGAAAGTGGTATCCAAGGAGATTCAAAGGCTTGTGGAAGAAAAAAAAGAAATTCAGACAGCCCTCGATGCGATTGAGGAGCGTAAAAATTGTGAAGACCTAGAGCCAACTGTTAAAGATCATGATAAACTAACATTAAGTGCTCAAATCCTGAAAACTCTTAAAAAATTCGATCGGCCACTGTCAGTAGACAAGATCCTTCATGCCCTGAAAGAAAGGGGTGTTGACACAACCCGAGGCTCAATATCCGCAACGCTTACCCGCCTGAAAGCGAAACAGGATGTTGTCAATGAAGGGAGAAAGTGGCAACTGCTTCCTCTGCTCAACGACCATGTTAATTTTTAGGGGTGGCTGTCATGAATTGGTCTTGGTTAACAATCCCACTCCTGATTTTTTTATTCTTTTTGGGGAATGGTTGCAGGGATTTCCTGAGGAGCAACATAAAAATTTCTATCACCCTGCCCGACAAAACAGCTATTCGCCTGGAAAGTAAGGGCCAGCGCGATAATCATTTTGAGGAAGCACCCCCCACCTGATACTCTTTTTAAGATGTTCGGTTGACAAATTTTACTCTTTTTCGTTGCGCCACGTCTATCAACATTGTTTTGACTATTCTGAATAACTTGGGGGGCAAAACGCCATAAAAATTTGGATTTTCAGGGTTTCTTGATATGGGCCAGATATCAGGGCCAGGCCAGATGAACTGGTTGACTTCATCAACGATGATCCAAGAGCGTTCGTCATCCAGTTTCAAATAGTTTTTAACCCTTTGCGGAATTTCAAAAGCCGTGGTTTTATCCTTTTCAGGGGATCGATGGGTGATGGGCGCAACGGTAACCTTGGTGTTACCATCGTTGTCTTCAACACTCAGGACAATAACGCAAGGGCGTACCTTGCGCCCATCCTCTGCGCCCTTGTGATGCTCATGCTACCAAAGATACGCATAGGGAATAACAAGACCAGGGATAGGTTTGGGAAGCACCAAGGAAAACCCCTACGCAGGATTGGCCATGAATTTTTCATCGAGATGGGCATATTCATCTGGCACTTCCGAAGCCTCAATGGCCTTCAGATCGTCATCACTGAGCATCTCAACCGGCAAGGCTCGCGTATCTTGTTTTTTAAGGCGTTGATATTCCTCAACGGATAAAATCACGATGCGCTCTCTGCCGTTTCGTGTCACGGCAATGGGCTCTCGCAGGGCTTTGTCCTGATAAAGGCCAAGATGTTTTTGCAATTCCGATGACGATATCATGATCATGGGCAACCTTCTGTAACTTATATAATGTTCATATTATATTGAATGTATGAAAGTGTCAAGGTCATGGCCATCACATGTCATGGCCATCACAAAACCCCCCACAACACCCCCCCATTGACACCCCGCCCATCCCGTTGTAAACTGCATAAGTTATTATAAACTTTACGCAACCATCGGGGACTCTGGGGGTTGTTGTGGGGGAGAAACCATTTCATGAAAAATTTTTTTTACAGGTTGGGCCTGTGCGCCCTGTGGGTTATTTTGGGGGGGGATGTGTCCGCATGGGCGGCCTTTAATACGTATCCTGAGCGGGTGAAACAGCAATACGTTCAGGAATGCATGAGCCAACCCATCCCCTACGCCGTGGATATCCCCAAAGAGGGCCGGTACAAACACTGCCTGTGTACCTTTTATTACATCAAACAAAACATGTCCTATACGGAATATCAAAGCTTTGATCAAATTGTCCGCAGCGGCCAGATGCAAAGCGTGCCCGCCAACTATATCAAAATTATGGAGGACGGCACCACCCAATGCGCACGGCGTTACCTGATGGGTGTGGGCAAAATCCGTTAACCCCCCGCGGGCACGGTGGGGGCGTGTTTCAGATACTGTTTGATGTTGCGGGTGGCTTGGCGGATGCGGTGGACGTTTTCCACCAGACCGATACGAACATAGCCCTCTCCGTGTTCCCCAAAGCCCAGACCTGGGGCCACGGCGACCTCGGCATGTTCCAGCAGGTCCTTGGCAAAGGCCACGGATCCCAAATGGCGATGGCTTTCGGGGATGGGGGCCCAGGCGAACATGCTGGCCTCGGGCACGGGCACATCCCATCCGGCCTGCTTCAGGCCCGAAATCAGAACATCCCGCCGTTCCTTGTACAGGGCCCGAATCTGGGTGACGCAGTCTTGGGGACCGTTCAGGGCGGTGGCGGCGGCCACCTGAATGGGCGTAAACGCCCCATAATCCACATAGGATTTGATCCGCGCCAGCGATGCAATCAAATGGCGGTTCCCCACTGCAAACCCGATGCGGCAGCCAGCCATGGAGTAGGTTTTGCTCATGCTGGTGAACTCGATGGCAATCTCCATGGCCCATTCCACCTGCAACACGGACGGGGGGGGATTGTTATCATCAAAGTAAATCTCGGCGTACGCCAGATCCGACAAAATATAAATCCCATGTTTGCGACAAAAAGCCACGACCTCTTTGTAAAAATCCAAATCCACCACCTGCGCCGTGGGGTTACAGGGGTAACTCAGAACCAACAGCAAGGGCTTGGGCACGCTGAACTGCACGGCGCGGGACAGCTGATCCATAAACACATCCGTATAGCTGGGGGCATCAAAGGGCACCACCAAATACCGCAGGGCCCCACCGGCAATCATAAAACCATAGGGATGAATGGGATAGCTGGGGCTGGGCACCAGAATAATATCCCCTGGGCTGGTCATGGCTTGGGCCAGATTGGCGATGCCTTCTTTGGAGCCGATGGTGACGACCACGTCCTGATCCTCGTCTAGGCTCACCCCAAAGCGGCGCTGGTAATAGGCCACTTGGGCCCGACGCAGGCCCTTAATCCCCTTGGATACTGAATACCCGTGGGTTTTGGGATCGGCAATGACCTCCATCATCTTTTCCACAACGTGGGGGGGCATGGGGCTGTCGGGATTGCCCATCCCAAAGTCAATAATATCCGCCCCCCGATGACGGGCCGCCAGTTTCAGGCGGTTGACTTCTGCAAAGACATAGGGCTGCAACCGTTTGATGCGGTGGAATTCTTCATAGTGCATAACAGGGGCCATCCTTAAGAAACAACACGTTCTTTGTGTGTAAACCGCTTGGGGGGAAAAGGCAACGGTCTCCCTCACCCCTCCAACGAAAAATCCCGCCCGTCATAGTGCAGAATGCGCCGTGCGCCGGTGGCCAGTTTCATGGTGTGTTTGCGTTTGGCGTCTTCAAAGGCCCCAGGGACCAGATGCAGGAAAAACCGCAGCAGGCCGTTGCTGCTGACAATGATGACGTGACGCGGGGGGGGGGGCAGAGCCTGACAATCTTGGGATAAATCCTGTAAAAAATCCCGAATGCGCCGCATGATGGTGGATTCTGTATCCCCCCAGGCCCCCTGATCGGCCTTGGGGAACAGAGCGTCCCTCTGCCACGCATCCAAAACATGCGGGCCAAAACGGTCCGCAATCTCTTCGCTGCTGAGTCCGCCCCATTGGCCATAATCCAGCTCGTCCAGATGACTGTGGGCAAGAACGGGGCATGCGGGGGCCAGATGGTTTTGCAGAATAAAGGCAAATTCTTTGGTGCGGCGCAAACTGCTGCAATAGATCACATCGGGCACCACCCCTTCGTTTTTCAGGGTTTGCGCCAAATCGTTGGCCTGCGCCTTTCCTGAGGGGACTAGAGGCAAATCCTGCCCACGCCCCACCCACACCACGGGGTCCCCCGCATCGAACGTATTGCCATGACGACACAAATGCAGCGTAAGGGGGGGGAGCATAAAAAGGAAATGCCTTTGAAAAGAAAAAGAATCTTGGCGTCCCCAAGGGGATTCGAACCCCTGCTGCCGCCGTGAAAGGGCGGTGTCCTGGGCCTCTAGACGATGGGGACTAGGGGCAAAGTCAGAACCTTATACGCAATACGTGGGGGAAGATCAAGATGATTTTGAAATTTTAAAATCCCAATCCCACAAGAATCAACAAGGGGTATTGAACAAAAAAGCATGCCAAAGCCTGCTTTCCATTTGGTGAATGTCTTGTTAACGGAAAGTCACCACTTTTTTGAA
>JBJTVN010000157.1:0-8511 GCA_046081225.1 Alphaproteobacteria bacterium | reverse complement strand
CTGGCCCCAAAACGCCAAAGAGCGCCCTATCTGAGCGGGAACAGCAGATTGTTTGCGAGGTGCGTCGTGTGACGCAGTTCTCTCTGGATGACCTTTTTATTGCCCTTAAAGACGCTATACCCGCGTTGAGCCGCAGCAATTTACACCGGTGTTTGGTGAGGCACGGGTTGAACGTTCTGCCAAAGGAAGAGAATAAAACGAAGGAAAAACAGAAATTTAAAAGCTATGATGTGGGGTATGTGCATATTGACATCACCCAGATTATTTTGTCCGGAGGGCAAAAACTTTCCCTTTTTGTCGGCATTTGTCGTGTTTCCAAGTACGCCTATGTGGAGCTTCATGACAATATGACCCAGGAAACGGCTTGTGCGTTTTTAAAAAATCTGATTGCGGATTGCCCTTTTAAAATCCATAGAATTCTGACAGATAACGGGGCGCAATTCACATATGCTTTGCTGGCGGATCATCTGAAGCCCAAAAACAAACGCCACCCCTTTGATCAAATATGCCAACAAAACAATATCATACACAAACTAACACAGTTTAAACATCCTTGGACCAATGGCCAAGTCGAGACTTTCAACAAAACCCTCAAAAAAGCCACGGTTAAAACATATCACTATGATGATGTTATTCAATTAAAACAACACTTAAGGTCCTATCTGCTTGTGCATAATTATCAAAAAAAACTCAAAGCCCTCAAATTCCAAACCCCTTACGATTTCCTCTTGCTTTCCTACCAAAATCAGCCACACTTGTTTAAGGATAATCCTAACCACAAGTTAGTGGGACTTAACACATATTGTAACTTCATGTCTTCAGGAAGGGATTGAATTTCTTCTGTCGTAAGGGTCATAACCTAGAAACCTTTATCCTATGTAATTTAAAAATTAAATAATATACACAGGATTGCGGCCGTGTCAACTTTTTTTAAGGCTGTGGTTTTTTACGCTAAAACCAGACCCAAATCCAAAAAATGTCGAAAATCCCGATCACGGGTTAAAAGGGGGATGCGGTAATCCATACATAAAACAGCAATCATGGTATCCGCAAGGCGACCCTTTTTCCCCTGTTGCATCAGGTAACGCCGACAGTCCCCCACGCGATGCCAAAAATCTTGATCTGTGGGATAAAGAACGGGCATGGCATGCAGGATGGAATAGAGATGTTCAGGTAAACGGGGGCTGCTGATCAATTCACTAAGACAAACGCAAGGCAAAAAAACACCCCCATTGTCCAAGGCATGATCCAGTGTTTCCACGTCTAACCCTTCCTCACCCAAAAAATAAGCAGCGAGGGACGATGTATCCACCGCCATCATGGGCGGTCTTCCCGAAGGTCATCTATAGCAATGCCAAGATCGATTTTGCCCCGATAGTCTCGCAGGGAGTTAGCGGGAGAGCGCGTGGCCGCAATGAAAAAGCGCAAGGCCATTTCCATCGTCTCCTCAGGCGGGAGATGGGTCAGGGATATGGCCTGATTCAGCAATGTTTTATGGGTAGAGTGTGCCTTTGTCATAAAAAAAGAATAGCAAAAAAAACGGGTTAGGGCAAGGGGGTGATAAGCGTTTCTCATCATCCCCGATGGCAGAAGACTATTATTTTTTATGTATGCAAGTCTCTTCATTTGATCAGTCAGTTCCGCTTGTAATTCGCCGTAAGTTTCTCTGCAGAACTTTATTTTCTCCCCCAAAGCATCCATTATTTTCTTGGAGGAATCTTTATTCCTTGGGCACCTCTAACAACCCGCTTTTATGTGGTGTTATCCGCATAACGCCTGTGATTTGGGTTGTGTGCTGGGGTTATTTTGAAAAAAGGGGGTGTTGAGAGGGGGTATATTTCTCTCTGTGGGGTCATGTTTTGGGGTTTTGGGCTGTGATTTTTCTTTTTTGGCCCGTTTGTGTTAAGCGGGCAGGCATCTGGGTCTGGGATTTTGGTTTTTGGTCATCAGAAATGCGAATCTTTGCATGTTATAGGTCAGATTTTTAAGACCTATTTTGACTTTGGCCCGGGCCAGGCCGATGGTGTGGATGACCAGCCCTCCCATGCTCGTGTTCATATGGCCAAAGACGTGTTCGATGCGGGATCGGGTTTTGGACTGTGTGCGATTCACGCGGTCTTGGTGATCCGTCAGAGGTTTGTTGCGGTACGCACGGTGGTGGATTTTGGACTTTAGATGATTGGTTTTCAACGTTTCTTCACTTTTTGCACTGCGATAGGCGGAATCCGCGTACACATCACGGCCTGTATTGGATTTGGCCTGCGTCGGTTTGTCCAAAATCTGCTCAAAGACTTGGGAATCATGAACGGATGCTGTGGTGACCTCATATTGCCTTATAATTTTGTTTTTGTTATCAATTTGTGTGTGATCTTTATACCCGTGATGCCGAGTAGCCCCTTTTTTCGTAAAGGTCGCGTCGGGGTCAATCTGTGCTTTTTGGGCCGCAGACAAAGGCATACCCGCCTTTTCTTGTTTTGTGTGCTTGCCTGTGGGTTTGTGGGTGGGCACAAAGGTCGCATCCACAATCTGGCCCTTTTGCGCCACCACGCCGTTTTGATCTAGAACATTGGAAAACCAGTCAAAAATTTTTCTTTCTAAACCCGCATCCTTCATACGTTCCCGATACAACCAGATCGTTTTGGCATCAGGTGCCTTCGCCGCCACATCCAGCCCCAAAAATCGCTTGAAACTCAAACGATCGTTGATTTGATACTCCAACTCTTCATCCGAAAGCTGATAACATGATTGCAAAATCAAACACTTGGCAATCAAAAGAGGATCCCATGCCGGCCGACCCCCACGAGATGACCCAACAAAGGTGATCTCCCCCAAAACCTGCCGCAAAGATTCCCAAGGAATCCATTGATTTAACTTAAGCAAACGATCCCGTTCATCCAAACGGGCATAGGTCTCCTCAACATCAAAAAATGTCCCCATGATCATGGCAAGCCCCCAAAATTCCCTGAAACTTACCCAAACTAACCCATACCCAATACAAAATCAAAACTTAGACAGGGTTTTTAGAGGTGCCCACCAGTAATTGCAGGCGGAAGAACACCAGCTTACTTCCACAATATTAGCAATCGTGAAGGACAAACGATAGTGATTGCTGGATCAGGAGCGTATGCTGGCTTTGTTATACCCCTCGCAAATGAAGAGTACTGTTTTAGGTTGAGGCAAGGGGGGCGTTAAGGACACGGAAGTTGTCCGAGAGTCGGTCGATCCAGTGTTTAGCGTTTTCGGGGAAGGTTTTGTCGAAGAATTCGTTGATTTTTTCGGTAAAGTCTTTGTAAGTGCGGTGGTATTGATTGTTTGTGGTGTGTTCGTGCATGATCTTCCATGCAGGTTCGATGGCGTTGAGATTGGGTGAGTATGATGGCAGATAGTGCAATGTTATTCTTGGATTTTTCTCTACAAAATCCCACACGGCCTGACAATATTGGTACCGGCCTCGGTCTAGGATGATGTGCAAGGTCCCCGTGGGCATGGTCACCAGCAAAAACGCCAGAAAATCAATCACAGCCTCCGCATTCAACGTCAAATACGCCTTACGATTCAACGTCATAGATTCCAAATTGAGCGCCCCGAGTAGGTTCATCCGCTTTTGGCTGGCGCCCGTGGGAATCTCCACCCGACGGCCTTTGCGAATCCAACCGCCCACAAACCGCACAGCATGACTGGGGTGCACGCCGTCCACAAATAAAATGTGATCCCCCTCAGGCAGGGTCGATTTGAGATTTTCGTATTTTTTTACAAAGACTTCCTGCGCCGCCGCATCCGCCTTGGCCGGCACCCCGCACGGCTGATGAAACGTAAAGCCCTGACGCTTCAGCCAATCCGTCATCCCCCGAACGCTGTAATGAATCCCAAATGTATCAAAGACATATGCGCAAATGTCCTTGATTTTGACATACACCTTCTGATCCAAATGCTGCGTCAACGCGGCTGTCTGTTCGCGGTTCAATTTAGGCGAAGACCCACCGTTTTCCGGCTTCAATTTCTGAGATTCCTGGTAATCCTGCAAATGCTGGCGCACCGTTTGCTCGTCAATAAACAAAGCTTCGGCTATCCGCTTGGCCGTCCAACCATCATCCGACCACAACACAACCTTGATCCGGTCCCGAACACGACCATCCCGCTCCGTCCTGTGCCGTTTGATCAGGACGCTGCGCTCTGTTAAATCCAGAATCTTATTCTTATTCATACACACCTGATAACACATCCAAACCTATAAAGCTAGAGTTCAGTCGATAGGGGTATAATTTACCCAACACAACTTATTTAAATACTTGGGTTAATCGTCCCTCGACAAACAAGACACCTTCTCTACCCCTTACAAATGCTATAACGCCCTCAAAAAAAATCCATGGATTGAATCCAACACGATGGGCTGATGGTGCTATCGCATGGTTAAATTGTCCTGGTAATGATTTTCAACAAACAAACCTGATTGTCATCTTGTCTTCTGGTTTTGCTATTGGTAGAGGCTTCTATATCACCCCCGACAACCTCTGGCAGGCCGCCGTGGTGTTTGCAGTGCGTCGTTTGATCAAACCCACGTGGATCAACGACCGCGACCAGTTTTTGCAGCCCACCGCCCCGCTGCCCGAGGAATTTAAAACCGATTGCCTGATTTGGATGCTATTTAACGGCAGCAACCTGACCGCGGGGGCCGATGATCTGTCATGGAATGGCAAACTGTGGAGCCTGACCAATCACTTTATCCCCTACACCGAAACCGAGGTGGGTGCCCCCGATCGCTTTGAATCCGATTTTATGGTGCAGTATCTGGCGGATAAATCCTTATCGCCCGACGCTATAGCCGTTTTCAATGCAGGGCGCGATTTGTGGCGGGCCTATTTCGCTGAGACCCCACCCCACGCGCCGTGCGGGAAGAATACAAACTGAACCGCCCCGACGTGGGATGGTACCAAATTCGGGGGGCCCTGAAACGACACAACGCCGACGGCGACAGCCCCCCCGTGGACTTCACCCCCTTCGAGGCCGCCTATCGCACCCTCACCGAAACCCTGATCCCCCAAGTCTATGATCTGGGCTTTTTGCGGGTGTGAGGGATGATGGGGGACGGGCACCCCTAAACCCAAACCCCCACCCCCGCAACAACCCCCACCAAACTGTTGGCATGTCCCCCCGTAATGTGGACAGTTTGCAGGGTGTTCAGCCATGTTTCCGGCCCCTGCACCAGAACTGACTGCATTTGGGGGCTGCGGCCCATGAGTTGTCCTGTCTTTTTTCCCCGCGATTCCAGCAAAACGGGTAGGGTTTTGCCAATGCTGGTTTGGTTAAAGGTGTGTTGTCCCTCTGCAATCAACGCCTGCAGGCGGTGAAGACGTTCGCGCTTGGTGTCTTCGGGGACCTGCAGGGGCTCTAGGGATGCGGGGGTGCCAGGGCGGGGGCTATAGGCAAAGGAATAAGCTTGGGCATAGCCAACGGCCCTGACAAGGCAGAGCGTATCCTCAAAATCTGCCTCCGTTTCCCCCGGAAATCCCACAATGAAATCAGAGGAAAACGCAATATCGGGGCGGGCCTGTCGCAGGCGCTCTATGATGGAGAGATACTCTGCCTGTGTATGTTTGCGGTTCATGGCGCGTAACATTTTATCCGATCCCGATTGCACAGGCAGATGCAAAAAGGGCATCAAAACCCGCAGGTCTCGATGGGCAGCCATCAGATCATCATCAACATCACGGGGGTGGGATGTGGTGTAGCGAATGCGTTGCAGTTTTGGCAGCTCTGCCAAGGCAAACAACAATTTCCCCAGTCCCCACGATGTGCCATCGGGGCCCTGCCCGTGATAGGCGTTGACGTTTTGCCCCAAAAGGGTAATTTCCACAACGCCCTGATCAAGGGCCTTGTGCACCTCCTCCAGGATCTCTGTCACCGAGCGCGAGTATTCCGCCCCCCGTGTATAGGGGACAACACAAAAGGAACAAAATTTGTCACACCCCTCTTGAATGGTCACAAAGGCACTGGCGCGACCATGGGCCACATCTGGCATGGCGGCATCGAACTTGGTGATTTCGGGAAAATCCGTCAGCAAGGCTGTGCCTTTTTGACGCAGCACTTTGGTGATCAGCTCGGGCAGATGATGATAGGACTGTGGGCCAACAATCATATCCACAAAGGGGGCGCGGCGGGCCATTTCTTCCCCCTCGGCCTGCGCCACGCATCCCGCCACGGCAATCAGAGTATCGGACCCCTGTTTGCGGCGGCGATTGCGGATGGTTTTGATGCGCCCCAATTCAGAATAGACTTTTTCTGCGGCCTTTTCCCGAATATGACAGGTGTTCAGCAACACCAAATCGGCCTGTTGCATGTCATCCGTTTCCTGAAAATTCAGGGGCTTTAATAACGCCGCCATCCGCTGGCTGTCATAGACATTCATCTGACAGCCATAGGTTTTCAAAAACAGTTTACGGACAGGGGAATCAGTCATGACGACGACGCAGGGGTTTGGGTTCATGATCCATAAAGGCGTTGCGGTAACGCTGCCCCAGACCCTGTTCAATCAGGGCATGGGCTTTTTTGGCAATCTCTTTGCGGGACGGATATGTCGCAGGGTCCAACGTTTCATGAAAAACAACGTCCACCTGCAATGTCCCCATACCCAAAACGGTCCACAGATGGGAAAACAAATCCATATCCCCATACCATGCGGTCATGGGACGCAGCCCCCTATGGATGGGCATGCCATCCAGCAAAGAATACACCACCGTGACGGGTTGAATCACCAATTTTTCTTGTTGTGCCATATGAAACAAGGTGGGTTTAAATGGGTAAACCCGATTGCCATCGTTGCTGGTGCCCTCAGGAAACAAAATCAAATTGCGTTTATCATGCAAAAACAGGGTTAAATCATCCAGCTGTTCCTGCGCATGACGGGGTTTTCTGTCCACAAAATAGGTTTTTTGCAGTTTGGCCAGAAAGCTAACCACAGGCCAACTGGCAATTTCTTTTTTGGCAATAAAGGACCCCTCGATCATGGACCCCAAAACCATAATGTCCCAATAAGAACTATGATTACTGGCATACAGCGTAGGGGTCACAGCACTGGGCGTTCCGATGACATGAACCCGCAGACCCGAAATGGCCAAAACCCCCCTGTGCCAGTAAAGGGGAATTTTGTGGGTATTCAGGCGAAACACAATGGCCAGAACAAACATCCCCATGGCAAATCCCGTGATCAAAAGGATCCCGCTGAGACGAAAAAAAGCCACGATATGACACATAAAAAAATCAACACCAACGCAAGATTGTTGGGTTATAGGTCAAACAAGGCGACCTGTCCAGAGATCATGGGACGTTATTTTCACAAACAGCTTGACGCCCCTTTGTCTTATGTTTTGTTCTATTGTTATTCTTGTCCCACCAACCGACGCTGGACCTGATGATAGGTCATCAGGGGCAACAAGGCGGGCATGTCGGGGCCGGATTCCTGTCCTGTCAAGGCGCGGCGCAGCGGCAAAAACAGGGCTTTGCCTTTGCGGCCCGTTGTGTCCGAAAGGCCCTTGGTCCACGCCCCCCACGTGTTGTGATCCCACGGTTGGGGCGGCAGGGCGGCGGCGGCAAGGGTCAGAAACGCTCTATCCTCCTCTGCCACCAAAGGCGTCACATCCCCCCGCGCCATGGTCCACCAGCCCACCGCATCGGACAAAAACACCAGATTGGCCCGCACGGCCAGCCAAAAGGCCTCGTCCACATCCGAACCCACCAAGGCGCTCAGGCGGTCTTTGACGGCATCAAAGGGTAGAGTGTGCAAAATACGGGCGTTGAGGTGACGCAGATCGTCACTGTCAAAACGCGGCGTGGCGCGGCTGTAGGCCGCATCATCAAACGTGTCCAGAACGGCCCCCAAGGTCTCCATGGGCATAATCGGCAAAGACGATCCCAAACGGGACAACAGGGCGGTGATGGCGATGGGCTCGAAGCCTTCGTTGCGCAGGCTGGCGATGCTCAGGCTGCCCAGACGTTTGGAAAGCTCGCCCCCCTTGGCATCCACCAACAGGGGAATGTGCCAATAGGTGGGATGGGCGTGCCCTATGGCCTCGCAAAGTTGGATTTGGGATGCGGTATTCACCACGTGATCTTCCCCGCGAATGACGTGACTGATCCCAAAATCAATGTCATCCACCACCGAAGCCAACGCATACACCGGCACCCCATTGGCCCGAAACAAAACGGGATCGGACAGGTGCTGCCCCTCGAAATGCACCGCGCCGCGCCCTTTGTCCTGCCACGTGATGGGGGTGTGATGCAGCAAGAAACGCCAGTGGGGTTGGCGGCCTTCGGCCTCAAACGCCGCTTTTTGATCGGGGGTCAGGGACAGGGCGGCCCGATCATACAGGGGGGGCTTGCCTTGGCTAAGGAGGATTTTGCGTTTAATGGCCAGCTCTTCCCCCGTTTCATAACAGGGGTACAAACGACCCGTGGCGATCAGGTGCTGCCGGATGGCTTCATACCGATCAAACCGGCGGGATTGATAGGCCGTTT
>JBJTVN010000156.1:0-2390 GCA_046081225.1 Alphaproteobacteria bacterium | reverse complement strand
GGGCGCGGAAATACTGCCGCTGGCCACCATATCCGCCAGCGTGATGCCCTTGACAGAAAATTTTCGAATGGAAATGGCTGTACCATCCATGGACAGGGGATGGATGATGATGTTCACACGGCTGCCGTCGGACAATCGGGCATCCACCATGGGGGATTTTTCGTCGATGCGGCGATTGACACTGTTGGCGATACGGGTGGCAATGTTCCGCAGGTGGCTTTCATCCCGAAAGGGGAAAATCACGGGGCGCAGTTTTCCAGCCCGTTCGTAGTAACAGTTTTTGACGTTGTTGATCAGAATCTCGGTCACGGTAGGGTCTTTGAGCACCAATTCCAATGGCCCAAGACCCAACATGTCATCCAAAATCAGATCCACGACCTGTTTTTTTTCCTTTTGTGTCAGGGCAATTTTTTTGGCGTAGGCCATTTGGGATGTTATGTCCTGAACATCGATTTCCAGTTCGGCCCGTTTCATTTTGGATGCCGCCACGGAATCAATACGGTTCATGATTCCCGGATACAGGGTCACGTAGGTCTCCCAAGAACTCTTATCCACCAGAATTTCTGCCTGTTCAATGTCTGTTTGGATCAGGGATCGTTTTTCTTTGGTGTTAATGCTGAAAAAATCCGTCATCAGATGTTGTACGATGATGGATTGATCCTGAGGTGACAAAGTTTTGCCCATCAAAGACAGCCATTCACCGATAATTTTTTGGATTTTCAGCTCTGTTGAGGCCAAATCCGCATTCTGAGCTTCTTCCTTGGAAATGCGGCGCTCCACAACCTTAAGAACGCTGTCGTAAATGGGATCGAGATGGGGGTGTCCTGTTGTCATGAGTAAGCCATCCTATTTTTTAAATTTATCAAGAACTGTGGAAATTGCTTTTTTAAAATGGGAGGATGGAACGGGTGCGAAACCCTTTTCATCGGTAACTTTTTCAATTAAATCATGAACGGCCTGTGTGTAATCACTTTGGGGGGATAATTTCGCCACAGGTTTTGATTCGTTAATGGATTTAAGCAGCAAGTCTGTTGCATCAGGCAACACCCCCACCACTTTGACCTTGACGCGGGCATCAAAATCGCTGGCAGCGATTAAATCAGGGTTGTTGGCTTTAAAGCGATTCAAAACCACGCCAACGGTGTTGACGTTGTTATAAAATACGGCTTGGCTGGACAAAAGGATCGTATCACGAAGGCCAATGACGGTGGAATCCGTCGTTATGAAAAGATAGGATAGACGCTCAATAAAAGATGCCATTTTTACCACAAGCGATCTGGGCATATCGTAAATGATATAGTCGTAATTTTTTTCAACGACCTCCAAAAGGCGGATCAGGCCTTCTTCCTTCAGCATGGAGAAAGAGGTTAGGCTGGGTTCGCTGCAGATCAGGTGAAGATTCGCCGTTTTTTTAATACACAAATCGTCAACAAAACCCTGCTCTATGCGTGAGGGCGAATCCATGACATCCTGTAAGCCAAAACGGGGTCTGACGTCAAACAAAAAGGATTGAATACCCAAATTCATATCCATGTCGATCAAAAGAACCTTTTTTTTCAGCTCCTCTGCCAAGGACCATGCGAAAGCTGCGGCCAGAGTCGATGTGCCCACACCACCGTGAGACCCAACAAACCCCATAATTTTTCCGCGATAGTTTCTTTTCTGTTTTTGATCTAAATCCATTTTACGGTCACTGAGATGAGCCGCAGCATTTAAAATATCCTGACCCGTTAAGGGTGTGACCAGATAATCAGCAAGAGGATTTGCGGTAATTTTCCGAAACAAAGGAATATCGTTCTGGGTTCCTGTATAAATAACAATCTGGTCATAACGCACTTTTGCATGGATAGAGTTCACAAAAGCCACGGGATCCGGAACATAGCTGAGATCCACCACAAGAATGCGGGCTTGGGAAGCTGCCCCCCATTGTCCAGCTATTTGTTTAACAGGATCCCCCGTGACCAGTTGGCCATCATTCCAAAAAGTTGAGATGGCCGCGTTCACCGCAGGGATGATCTCAGGATTTTGAATGAAGGCAAGGCAGCTCATGAGAGTGATTGTTCCAGCTAAGGATGGCTTTATCGTTTTTATTGTCCGCCAGAGGAACCGCTGCTGCTGCCACCACTTTCGCCGCCAGAAGAGGGTTCGAATTTACCCTCTAGGACGTCTTTTTGGATTTTAACAGACGGCATGGTGCTGTATTCAGGGTCCATAGTTTTTCCACGAACAACATACTGCGGGTTTTTCATTTGGGCCAGATAATTTTGACGGTTGGCACACCCCATGCCAGCGGCGTCCATGCTGGTGGTGTGGGCGTGATCAAAGCTCCAGTCCGATAAATCGACACATCCGGCGGCGGTGACGGTGTATTGTTTCACAATGACGGCAAC
>JBJTVN010000155.1:0-2144 GCA_046081225.1 Alphaproteobacteria bacterium | reverse complement strand
AAGAAAAGTGTGGGGGCGGGAGCCGCGTCTCCCCTTAAGGAAAAGGCTTCCCACCCAGCAGAATTTGCCCCCCGCCTCAAGGGTGCGCTGCGCCTCATTCGGAAGACAGAAGACCGAGGACGGAAGACGGAAGACCGAGGACGGAAGACGGAAGACGGAAGATTTTTTTCGGTCCTCTGTCTTCTGTCCTCTGTCCTCTGTCCTCCGATTGCCCCCACCCCGCCTTTAATCAAAACGTTAATACAAAGGATTTTTTATGCCTCTTTACCCCTTTCCCATCGATACTGCCCCCATAGCCGCCGATCAGTTGCCCAGCACAACGGAGAGTCTGAGCTGGCACAACGTGCAGCGCAAGCGTTTGAAGAAATTTGCCGCCCAATACATCGGGGACGCCGATGCGGCCGTTGTCACCCTGCGGTCCCAAGGGGAGGCCGATACAAGCCTGAAGGTTGTTCAGGACACACGGGCGGGTTTTAACGAATTGCGCGTGCGTTTGCCGGTGTTGTCGCAGTATTACACCTATTCAACGCAGCACGGGGGGATTCCCGATGCGGATTTTTTAAGCAAGATCAAAAGCATTGTTTTGTCTTGGTGCACCAAAAACATCCCCACGGGCAAGCCCATTGATGAAACCAATTTTGAAAACCTGATCCGTGTGGCCAAGCGGCACTGGGTGGCCTTTGCCCCCAGCGAGCAAAGCAGCATCACCGCGTGGGTGCAGCAGCTGAAAACCGCCAAGGAAGCCTGGACCTTTGCCCCCGCCGCGGGAGAGGGCAGCTTGCTTTATGGCAACCATTACACCCACCATTATAAAATTTTGTATCAGGTCTACGATTTTCTGGGGGACACGGCCAAGCTGGCAACACTTAGAACCACCTTGGCAGCCTTTGTGAATCAAAACTTCCCCCTAGGGAATGCGGCGGTGAGTGTACCGCCGTCCCACCCCGTGGTGGGCACCTCGGTGGCGGAGAAGCGCTTTGATATCGATGGCAATTTTGTGTCCACGTTTCCTGTGGGGGCCACGTTTTATGTGGCGGGGAATACGCGGGGGCATAATGGGTATTTTCGGGTGACCTCGGTGACGTATTTAACGTCATCTAACAAAACGCGATTGTTTTTTGGGGAACCCCTCAGCGGTTTGGACGGCGGCGGGGGGACATTGTACCGCCCCCACAATCCGGCCCTGTATGATATGCCCCGCCCTGCGGTGGATGCGGGGGAAAGCATCGATTACATCCGCCGCAATGCCCTGCACTATCATCAGTATGATCTGGAACCTTGGATCGAGCTGGCGATTTTGTCCAACTGGCGGGAATTTGACACCAAGCTGATTGCCGGCTTGGCGTTTTTGCGCACGATGGTGACGGCGCCCCATGCGGTGCGCAAGCCGTACGAATTCACCTATTCCAGTGATTCTTTTGATGCGTTGCGGTGGCAGAGTTCCCGATCGGAATACCTGCAACCGGGCAGCATGTATGTGCCTGATAAAATGGCGCGGTTGATTTTTGCCTTTGATCATTATTTCCGCAAAAATGGGGAGGCCAGCACCCAAACCATCGACACCCGTCTGTACCATTGCGCCATGCGGTCCCGCTTTTTGCCCAGCACGTGGCCGTATTATTTCCGGTTTGTGTTTGGGGGGATGTATGGGTGAATCGGGTGACAGGTGACAGGTGACAGGGTAACCCATTTCAAATAATGAAGCACGAAAGGAATTTTTTTATGAATCATAACACTTACCTTCACAAATCGTTGATGCGGGCCACATTTGTTTTCCAGACGCTGGATGATGCCTGTTTTCGGGATTATCTGCGCAAGGGCATTCGGCACAGCCCCCAAACTGTATTGCGGGAGGATGCGCGGCACCTTGCGCAAAACATCGGGGCACTCATGCGGGAACTTCGATTCAACCCCTATCACGATCCAGAAAACGGACAGTTTACCTTCGCCCCCAGAAATGAAGGATCGGAAAACTGGCCCGAGCGGGGCGAGAGTTCTTTGGATGTGGATAAGGCGGTGAAGCATTTGAATGATAATGCAACGACGTTTAATCACGCTTTAAAAAGGTTCAATCGTCGCATAGGAAAATGTGCCCAATACGTGCGGCGGGCTTTGGAATCAGGAGGTGTTTTTATTAAAAATCA
>JBJTVN010000154.1:0-2094 GCA_046081225.1 Alphaproteobacteria bacterium | reverse complement strand
AATCCTTTCTGTGACCCTCAGCCACCGCCTGCAAATGCCGCTCGGCAGTGCTGATGGCCATAACAAAACGCAAAACAACCGAATCGGGTAGGGGCATAAATTTATCCTTTCAAAAGTAAATACTTATAAAAAATCACACGCAAACACCCCACCCCAAACCCCGCCAATAGAAAATCTTGTGAAACACAACGGATTTTGTTAGGATTCTGGCCGTTATCATCATCAGGCCCGTTTTGTTATGAATCACTTGGACCAGCTAGAGGCCCAGAGCGTTTTTATTATCCGTGAAGCCTTTCGCCATTTCAAAAATCTGGCGATGCTATGGTCCATCGGCAAGGACAGCAACGTCATGCTGCATCTGGTGCGCAAGGCCTTTGTGGGCCACGTGCCCTTTCCCTTGGTGTATATTGACACCACGTACGACATGCCGGAATTGCTGAGGTTTCGGGATGAATTGGTGAAAAAATGGCATCTGGATTTGGTGGTGGGCTGCAACGACGAAGCCATTGCGGACGGCATGAACCACACGCGGGGCCGTCTGACCTGCTGCGGGGCGCTGCGGACCGAGGGGCTGAAACAAACCCTCGCCAAACATAACTTCGAGGCCGTTTTTGCCGGCATCCGCCGCGACGAAGACCCCACCCGCGCCAAGGAACGTGTCTTTTCCCCCCGTGGCCAAAACGCCGAATGGAACGTAAAGGACCAGCCCCCCGAATTCTGGGACCAATACAAAACCGACCTGCCCCCGGGCACCCACGTGCGCATTCACCCCTTGCTGCACTGGACCGAAATCGACATCTGGCACTACACCAAACGGGAAGAGATCCCCATCGTGAACCTGTATTTTGCCAAAGACGGCAAACGCTACCGCTCCCTCGGGTGCGTGCCCTGCACCTTCCCCATTGAGAGCGATGCCGACACCATCGATAAAATCATCGCAGAGCTAGAGGCCAGCAAAACCAGCGAACGCGCCTGCCGCGCCACCGACCAAGAGGCCGAAGATGCCTTTGAACAGCTCCGATTAAGTGGGCATATGTAGGGCGTAGGGACTGCACCCCTACGGCTTCTCCCCCGGACTGATCCACTGGAATGTCACCCCTTCATTGGGGTTGGTTTGTTTTAATCTTTCAAGAACTTAAGCGGAACCTTTGTCATTGCGAGCAACGCGAAGCAATCCAGAAAGGCCGCTGTTAGAAAGACTGGATTGCCACGCCTCCTGCGGAGGCTCACAATCACGATGTGCGTAAGTCCTAATTTCTAAATCTGAGAAAATTCCCATGAATCATCACCAATTCCTTCTTGATAAACTTGATTTACAATCTGGACAATCGGTATGTGACCTCGGTTGTGGTCGAGGTGGTTTTTTCACAGAAATCCTAGAGAAAATCGGAGAAAATGGTACTGTTCTAGGCGTTGATTCTGACCAACCTAGTCTTGATCAAATTGCGCATACTCATGAAAATTTCATCCATGATCAAAGAGCAAAAACCCTGTATCATGATTTATCAAATACATTGCCACTCAAGAGCCAAAGTTTTGATCGCGTATTGTGTCATGATGTTTTAGAGTGCTTAAATCCTGAGAGATATGTTCCGATTATCAATGAAGTATGCGATCTACTTCAAGATGGCGGAATTTTCATCCTATCGCACATGGATTTTGCAAGTGCTCTTTATAATCATTCTGACATCGAATTAACCAGAAAATTAATTCATCATTTTGCTGATACAAAACAGGATTGGCAACAATACCATGATGGCCAAATAGGAAGAAAACTCTCAGGCATTGCAAAGCAATCCTGTTTTAAAAACATAACAACATTTGCATTTCTCATTGATGAAATAGCCTATGCGCCTAAAACTTATGGCTACCAAATGTCAGAGTGGATCGTGTCTATTGCCAATCAATCTAAGAGTTTTGCTGCGTCTGATTTGAGAAAATGGAAAGATGAATTGGCCAATTTTTCTAAAAAAGATCAATATTTCTTTTCCATTCAAGTTATGGGAGTAATCCTTAAAAAATAGTCACAAGCCAACTGCTGACCTTGCCGAGAAGCTCCGCCGCCCAGTCTTCATCGGAAATTTCCGGCGGATC
>JBJTVN010000153.1:0-18563 GCA_046081225.1 Alphaproteobacteria bacterium | reverse complement strand
AACAGACGGCATGGTGCTGTATTCAGGGTCCATAGTTTTTCCACGAACAACATACTGCGGGTTTTTCATCTGGGCCAGATAATTTTGACGATATGAACACCCAATCCCAGCGGCGTCCATGCTGGTGGTGTGGGCGCGATCATAGCTCCAGTCCGATAAATCCACACATCCAGCGGCGGTGACGGTGTATTGTTTCACAATGACGGCAACGGCGACTTTTTTGGTGTCGGAAATTTTGTCATCCACGGTGACGCCGGCTTTTTTGGTATCCTCTGCTGGGGCGGTGTCCTGATCATCGGCGTATTGCACAATGCGGTGATAGGGGATGTTCAGAGCATCCATGGCGGCTGTGACTTGGCGGACTTGGTGCTCTACGCCTGGATGAAAGGCGGGAACGGTACCCTCGGCCAGCTCTTGATCTGCAGGTGTTTGAATGTGCGAGACATAGAAAATCGCGTGGGGCATATCGCGGTAATAGGCAACGAAACGGTCAACATAGTCCCGATATTCCTTAGAGAGGGGGGCGTGGGTGCTTTCTGGCAGGGCCAGAACGATACGATCCTCTTGGGATTCCAGTTGGTGGGGTTTTTGGGTTGCGGGTTCCAAGTTTTCAAAGGTTTTTCCAGCGCAAGCGGAGAGCATTGTCAGGCTCATCAAACCCATCATCAAAGACATATAACGGCGTACCATAATCAAACCTTTCTGTATGATTCAAAAATCCTTAGGATTCTGATGTTTATTCCATAACCGCGCCACCCATGGGCACACCATGACTGGATTTGCTGCTGCTTTTGCTGGTGTTGTTACCGCTGGCAATGCGTGAGGGGCGCAGGGTATCGGACAACCGCTGTCCCCCAAAGGCCCGCTGTGCGAATGTGGGGACACGTAGGTTGCTTTGTGGGGATTTAAAAGCCACTTCAGGATTGCTGACAGGGGTAACGATGCTGGGAGTCACGATAATCATCAGCTCTGATTTTTTCCGCTCAAAATCCTCTGACCGGAATAGAGGGCCAAGGATAGGCAGATCACCAAGGCCGGGGATGGCTGTGACGGATTCCCTCAGGTTGTTTTGGAACAATCCGCCCAGCAGGAATCCCTGACCATCACCCAGTTCCACGGTGGTTTCGACTTTTCTGGATTCAATGGCGGGGATGCGGATGCCTTCGATAACAACAGCGCCGTTATCGCTGAGGTTGCTAACCTCGGGTTTGACATTCAAACGGATGCGGTTTTCAGACAAAACCACGGGGGTAAAGCTCAGGCGTACCCCGAATTCTTTGAACTCTGTGTTGATTTCTCCATCGTTGACAGAGGTCACCACAGGGAATTCACCCCCTGCGAGGAAGCTGGCGCTTTCCCCGGACAGGGCGGTCAGGTTGGGTTCGGCGAGGACGGTGGCCATGCCTTCATCCTCCAGGGCCTCCAGCAACACATCCACGCCCAAGTGTTCCCCAAAGTAAGAGAGGAAGGTTTGGTAGGGGTTAGGGCTTTGGCCAGCGACTTTGTAAGAGTCGAATCCAGGTCTGAAGGTATTGCTGCCTTTTTCTGGTGTTGTTAATGCGCCTCTGGGGCTGAACAGACCAGAGCGGAACGTGTTGCCATCGTTTCCATACAGGTTCCACTCTATGCCAAAAGATTGGCTGACGGTGCGGTTGACCTCGGCGACGCGCACGCGCAGCATAACCTGATTCTCGGCGGTGGTGGTCATCATGTTGATGATGCCAGAATCTGATCCTTCAGAACCTTGACCTGCGCTTGAATCGCTGCCTGCGAAGCCTTGGGCGATGCGCATGGCCACTTCGGCGTCGGCGGCGCTTTTTACCATCCCTTTTAACACCAGACGGCCGCCAACAAATTCAGCCTTGATGTTGGCCGCTGGCAAAACCTGTTTAATGGCGTCCATAACCACGGCGGTGTTCATGGAAACGGTGATGGTTTCGGTGTAGGCAATTTTCCCCTCGGCATCCAGAACATGTAAAGTCGTTGATCCCTGTTTCAGGCCGTACACATACAGCATGTTGGCAAACTCTGCGGACACATCCACAATTTCCGAGTTGGCCACAAAAACGGCCTTCGCGGGTTTATTGAGCGGAATGAATTTCCCTGTTCCGGCCATAACCTCCATAGCATTGGCCAAAGGAGCGTGGGCGCAGAAGAGGGCCACAAGAATCAAGGGGATATATTTTTTCATAACATAAACTTTCAATAAAAAGATCAAAGCTTAAGGATTAACGGGGGAAGAGATTGTTTGAGGTCCCTCTTGTTTTCCGTTTGAAGAGCCGCGCATCATGAAAACTCTTTGTTCGTCTTGGTTTTGCGCGTTGGGGATTTTTTTATTGGCAGAGGAGATATCTTTTTTGGTTTCCTGTTTCCCTTTGGAAGAGCCGAGCATGATAAAGAGATTGTCGCTTTCTTCATCCGCTGTTTGGGATGATTTTCCAGCCTTAACTGCTGCCGTTAAATCTGGTTTGAACTGGGCAATAAAGGAACTGACATCGGTGGTGACGGTTTGGGATTTGAAATCCCCATCTAAGGCACTTTCAATGAAATAAGGGGCGGTGACGGATTTTTTCTCCAGCTCCTCTGGTGTATACTGACTGTACAGAGAGAGTTGCAAGGGGTTGGCCACCACGGAAATTTCCCCTGTTTTTGATGCAACGGACAGGATTTCCGCGATTTTTTCGGTGACCTCTAGGGTGACGCTGCGGGCAACTTTGGCCTGCTGAGGGGCAGAACCTTCTGGTGTTGTTTCTGGGTTGGCGGCGAAGTTAAATTGTCCGTCAATGGCCAGAATCCGAACGTTTTTAAACAGGGTTTCCACAACATCGATGGGTTCTTGTTTGTTTTTTTTCAAGTCGATGTTCATTTTATAATTCAAAACGATATCGATATAATCCCCTGGCTGCAGAGCACCCAAAACATAGCCGTCGGAGCCTTTGATATCGATGGAGGTGGCTTTCATACCCTTACGAATCAAGGCGGAAAAGTAGTTGCTGCGGCTTTGGGCAGTGACGAGGTTGGATTTCAGCAAGTGGGTTCCTGCGGGTTGAGGGGTCAGGAAGGCCGCGCCGATAAAGCTGGGTAGCTCTTCTTTTTTGATATGATCGGGCAGGATACCGTTTTTGGGCCATTCTTTCACCTCGACGATGGATTCGGAAACAACGCCACCGGCATAAACCTTGTTTTTTATGATGTAAATTTCTGTGCCTTTGAGTTTTTCCATCAGCTCAGCGGTATTAAAGGCCTGTTGTTGCACATTAACCGTAGATTGATCCGATTGGTTAGAAAGAAAAAAAGCCAAAAATCCAGCCAAAACAGCGGCAGCGATGAGGTAAAGAGCACGCATAACGTTTTATCCTTTTAAAAATCCCTAAACGTAAAAAAACTGAATCCAGACCTTAGCAAAAAGAAAAAACCCCCCTGCTGATAATGCCAAACCATAGGGTATCTTGAGGTAAAGCATATCGTTTAAGGCTGAATTTTCTCTTAAAGCCATGATTTTTTTGTAACGGACCCCTGCATATCCCACAGAGACGGCAAGACCGGCAAGGGCCATAACCAGCAGAAACATCATGATGTTCTGAGGCTGGCACCAGAATCCCAAGGCGGCGAACAGTTTTCCGTCCACTGCCCCCATAATTTTAAAATGACATGTGGCAAAGCCAACAAGAAGGAAAATCGCCCCAATCCCCACCTGAATCATGATGGCGGTGGGGGACAACAACGGCAGCCACACCCCAAACGCGGAAACGGCAATGGCAATCACCACACGGTTGCTGATGCGGTATGTGGTAAAATCCTGATAGCAAACCAACAGCGATGCGACAACGGCAAACATCACGCACAAAGACGGCAAATAAACCGATAAAATGTGATGGGCGTCAGGAATCATGAAATACAGAATAAGGTTAAGTTTATTGAGAAAAAATAAGAGTCTTTTCGTGTATACATTGCATCAAAAAGAAAGTCAACTTATTTTTTAAAAAAATAAAATTTTATACAAAGTCGCACATGGGTTGCCCCTTAAAGATTTCAAAAAACAATTGTTTGAAAAGGATTTTTTATGAAAACAATATCCCCCTTTTTGTTGCAGCATTTGCAGGGTTGTGTGACGACCTTGGCCACGTGTTTTAAGATCACCCGATTGGATGGGGTGGTGTTTGGGTTTACCAGTTGGGATCGTCCGTTGATGTTGGATGGACTGTCGTATCAACCCACAGAAAGTTTGGTGGGATCGGCGCTGGAGAGCACGGCGGATTTAACGCCGGACAATTTGGATATTCAGGGGGCCCTGAATCACGATGTTTTGGATGCGGCGGATTTGATGTCGGGGGTTTATGATGGGGCCTCTGTGGATGTGTTTCGGGTGAATTATCAGGATTTGCCCAGCAGTTTGACCGATACACGCATTCTGTGGCTGCGCCGTGCCGTGATTGCCACGGTGAGTTTTGAAAACGGGCGCTTTGTGGCGGAGCTGCGGGGCTTAACGGAAAAGTTGAAAAAGGCGCATTTGGATCTGTACAGTCCCACGTGTCGGGCCAGACGGTTGGGGGATTGGTCCTGCGGGATATCTTTGAGCAGTCACCAAAACACCCACACCGTGACGGTTGTGCACGATGGGCGGCGTTTTTCGGCCAGCAATGCCAAGGCGGATGATTATTATCGTTTTGGCATCGTGCGGTGGACATCAGGACCCAATGCGGGGCGGGAGTTTGTGGTGAAGGGCTATACTGCGGGTCAGTTTACCCTCGCCTTTGCGCCGCCCTTTGCGGTGGCGGTGGGCAATACCTTTGTGGCCACGCGGGGATGTGATCGGCAATTTTCCACGTGCCGTGATGTGTTTAACAACGTGAAAAACTTTCGCGGCGACCCCCCCCACCTGTTGCCTGGAGAGGATAAAATTCGCACGTTATAGGGCGACCTATGTGGCCTCAGCCGATACCGATTTATGGGCCAGATGGAGCATCAGGGCTGTTTCCAGCGCGGCGCGTCCGATGGGTTTGGTTAGATAATCGGTCATGCCGGCATCCAGGCAGTGTTCCCTGTCCCCCTCCACCGCGTTGGCGGTCAGGGCGATGATGGGGATCTGGGCACCGTATTGAGAGGATCGAATTTTCCGCGTGGCCTGCAGCCCGTCCATCAGAGGCATTTTGATGTCCATCAGGATGGCATCGATGGTTTTTTTGTGGGATTGAAACAAAGCCACGGCTTCTTCGCCGTTGTTGGCCAGCAGAACTTCACATCCCATCATCTGTAAAAGGGTGCCCACCAGTTTTTGATTCAGGGGATAATCTTCCGCCAGAAGGATTTGATACGACGTCATAAGAAAATCCTGTATTTTTTTTGGACTTTCATGAGTATTATCGTTTTAGGTTAAAATTCAGTCAATGCAACCTAAGGTTTATTCTTTTGGGCAACTCAACCCCATCTTTATCAAAAAAACACGCTATGATTGTTGTTGGGGCGGGGCAGATGGCCCGCGCCATGGTGGCGGGGTGGCAGCGGGTGGATTGTCCCTTTTCCGCCATTTACACCGTTGACCCCCATCAGGTTCAGGGGTTGGGGGAAAACATCATGGCCTGCGCCCATCCTGAGGACCTGCCTCCCCTGCCCCAGCCCTTTGTTGTGATGTTTGCCGTTAAGCCCCAGATTTTGGGGGACCTGTTGCCCCAGTGGGCGGAGATCGCCAAAACGGCGCAGGCGGTGTTTTCCATCGCGGCGGGGTTTTCGTGTGCGCGTTTGCAGATGGGGCTGGGGCGTTCTGTGATTCGCCTGATGCCCAACACGCCTGTGGCGGTGGGATCGGGGATTATCGGCGCCTATATCCCCCCCGAAGACGATTGCGGGCCGGCCCAAGCCCTGATCCAGACGCTGTTTGCCCCCCTGGGGGTGTTGGTGCCCGTGGCCAGTGAAGACGATTTGAATCGCATCACCGCCTTTTCTGGCAGTGGGCCGGCGTTTGTGTATGCGTTTCTTGAGGGGTTGGAACAGGCCGCCCTGTCCCTAGGCTTTTCCCCAGACCAAGCCCCCGTGATGGCCCAAATGTTGATGCAGGGCAGCCTGAGCCTGAAAGACGCAAGCCCCCAATCCGCCGCCGCCCTGCGCGAGGCCGTCACCAGCAAAGGCGGCACGACCGAGGCCGGCCTCTCTATCCTGATGCACCCCCAAAACGGCCTGTTCCCCCTGCTGAAAGCCACCGTTCAGGCGGCGTACCAGCGGGCGGGGGGGATCAGGTGACAGGGGATAGAATCTTCTCTATCCCTCTTCTCACCCCTTCATCATCGCCAACAGCGCCTCGGCGATTTGCACGCTGTTCAGGGCGGCGCCTTTGCGGACGTTATCGGCGACGATCCACAGCATCAGGCCGTTGGGGACGGAGGGGTCTTTGCGGATACGAGAAACATACACCGCATCTTCCCCCGCGCATTCGATGGGGGTGACAAAGCCATCTTCGGGGTCCAGCGCATCCACCACCAAAACGCCTTTGGCCCGTTTCAGGGCGCGGCGGGCGGCTTCGGGGTCGATGGGGCGTTCAAACTCCACCGCCACGGCCTCCGCATGGCCCACAAAAACGGGCACGCGGACACAGGTGGCCACGACCTCGATACGGGGGTCCAGAATCTTCTGGGTTTCCACGCGCATTTTCCATTCCTCTTTGGTAAAGCCATCATCCATGAACACGTCAATTTGGGGGATGACATTAAAGGCAATGCGTTTGAAAAACGGCTCAACCTCGATGGGTTGATGGGTCAAAACGTGACGCGTTTGGGAAAACAGGGCATCCATGGCCGGCCGCCCCGCCCCCGAAACGGATTGATAGGTGGACACCACCACCCGTTTGATCCCCGCCAGATCGTGCAGGGGCTTTAACGCCACCACCATCTGAATGGTTGAACAGTTTGGGTTGGCGATGATGTTCTTTTTTTTGTAATCTTTCAGGGCCTGTGGGTTGACCTCGGGCACCACCAGCGGCACATCGGGGTCCATGCGAAAATGGGACGTGTTATCAATGACCACACACCCCGCCGCCGCTGCCTTGGGCGCGTACACGGCAGAGACCTTCCCCCCTGGGGAAAACAGGCCAATATCACAGGTGGAAAAATCAAAGGTTTCCAGGTCCTCCACCGTCAAAACATCGCGCTCGCCAAAGGACACCTGTTTGCCCACCGACCGTTTGGATGCCACCGCGTGGACCTTGGAGACGGGAAAACGACGCTCGGCCAGTGTTTTTAGCATCTCGCGCCCCACGTTCCCCGTGGCCCCCACAACTGCAACCCGCATGGTCATGACACGCTTCTTTTATGAACGGGTGGACAACACAATATCCAGAAACTCGCGCCGCAGATCTCTATCTTTGGCAAAAGAGCCCAGAAAACAACGGGTCACCATGTCCATGCTGGTTTTGTGCACGCCCCGTGTGGTCATACATTGGTGGGCCCCCTCAACATACACCGCCACCCCGATGGGTCCCAAAGCCTGATCAATGGCGTGGGCAATGCCGTTGGTCATGGCCTCTTGGATTTGCAGACGTTTGGCAAACACATCACAGACCCGCGCCAGCTTGCTGATGCCCACCACGCGGTGATGGGGGATATAGGCCAGATGGATTTTCCCCAAAATGGGGATGATGTGGTGTTCACAGTGGGATTCAAAGCGGATATTCCGCAAAATCACCATATCCCCATACCCCTCCGCATGAAAGGACGCGGATTGCAAAATGCTGGTGGGGTTGTCGTCATATCCCGCGAAGAACTCCTCATAGGCCCGCACGACACGGTCGGGGGTGTCGATCAACCCCTCTCGGTCGGGATTGTCCCCCGCCCACTGCAACAGGGTGCGCACGGCGGCCTCCGCCTGATCTCGGGTCACGGGGCGTTTGTTTTCAAAGGTCATGATGATTGCAATCCTTGTATCCAGAAAAGAGGCGTAACCCTATCAGAACCAAAGGCGGGGGGCAAGGTAGAAACAGGAAAACATGGGCGCGTGGGGATCGGATTTTCGCTCTCTCGAGAAAACCGCCTATCTGATGGCCAGCCCCCGCAACGCCCAGCGCATTAATCAGAGCATGGATGACTTGGTTGTTGGGCGATGATCAATGATTTTAGGACTTACGCAGAAGGTCATTGCGAGCCTCCGCAGGAGGCGCGGCAATCCAGCCTTTCTGCTGCTGGCATTTCTGGATTGCTTCGCTGCGCTCGCAATGACGAGTGTTATGCGTAAATCCTAGATTTTTCAGTGGATGAAATCCCCCCTACCTCACAAACACCGAAGTCCGTTGGATTTTTTTCTGTAGCTGGAGGATACCGTACAGCAGGGCCTCGGCGGTGGGGGGACAGCCGGGGACGTAGATATCCACCGGCACAATGCGGTCGCATCCGCGCACCACGGAATAGGAATAATGGTAATACCCCCCGCCGTTGGCGCAGGATCCCATGGAAATCACCCAGCGGGGTTCGGGCATTTGATCGTAAACTTTGCGCAGGGCGGGGGCCATTTTGTTGGTGAGGGTGCCCGCCACAATCATCACATCGGACTGGCGGGGTGATGGGCGAAACACGGTGCCAAAACGGTCCAGATCATAACGGGATGCGGCGGTGTGCATCATCTCCACAGCGCAACAGGCCAAACCAAAGGTCATGGGCCACAACGACCCCGACCGCGCCCAGCGCACCAGCTTGTCCACCGAAGTTAGAACGTAACCGTGGGTGTTGACCTCGTCCGCGGCCTGACGGATCAGGGTGTCATAATCGTGTTGGGGGGTGTCTGTGGGGGCGGGGGTTATTCCCATTCCAACGCTCCTTTTTTCCATTCATACAGAAAACCAACCGTCAAAATCACCAGAAACACCATCATGGAGACAAACCCAGGCCAGCCCAAATCCGTCAGGACAACGGACCAAGGGAATAAAAAGGCGACCTCCAGATCAAAAATAATAAACAGAATCGCCACCAGATAAAACCGCACGTCAAAGGTCAGGCGGGCGCTTTCAAACGGCTCGAACCCGCATTCGTATTGGGAGACCTTTTCGTTATCCGGCCGATGACGACCCACAATCCACGAGGCCACCACCATCACCGTGGCCAGTCCCACCGCAATTGCCAAAAACACCAAAATGGGTACGTATTCTGAAATCATAGCCGCACTATACCACGCCTTTGTCATCAGGCAAGTCGCATGTTGCTAAAAACAGGTAGGCTGTGGTATGCCTAGCGCATTCGACGGATACAGGGACTTTTCAAATGCACGACGATACGCGCAACATTACCACGGCGGTGATTCTGTCCATGGTGTTTCTGCTGCTTTACTATGGTTATCTGGCCCCCATGTTGACGCCGGCCAAGCATAATGCGCCGGCGCAGCCTGTGGCCACCGTATCGTCCCAAAATGTGGGGCTGGATCCCTTGGCACAGGCGGCGCCGATTGTGCGGCCTTTGCAGGACGTGCTCTCCGACACCGAGCGCTTTCCCATCGAAACCAATGGATTAAAGGGATCGTTGTCCCTGTCGGGCCTGTTGCTGGATGATATGATCCTCAAGGGGTATTTCACAACCCTAAAAGCCGATGAACCCGTGCGCCTGTTGACCCCGCCGCAAACGGGCACACCCGATACATTCCTGCGTCTGGGCTGGCTGGGGGAAGGCGCCCCCCCCCGCGATGCCCTGTGGACATCCGACCCCAAAAAACCAGGGCACTTGACGTGGACCAGCCCCGAAGGCTTGGTGTTTACAACCGTCCTTTCCATGGAAAACAACCTGTTGACGGTGCGTCAATCGGTGCATAACATTGCCCCCAAAACATTGGACATTGCCCCCTTTGGGTTGTTGTCGCGTCAGGGCCCCCTGTCCGATCATACGGGGCACGTGGTCACAACAGGGGCTGTGGGTGTTTTTGATGGCACCCTTGTGACCAAGGACGATGCTGATTTGGATGAAACCCCCAATGGATTTTTCTCAGGCGAGGCCAGCACGGGCTGGCTAGGTTTAGCCCAACATTACTGGTTTACGGGGTTGATGCCAGAGGGTCCGGTGCAATTCCGCCTGCGTCGCCAGACCGAGGCCACCGGCCCCCGCCACCAGATTGATTATGTGGCCAAAATGCCCCCGTTGCTGTCGGGACGCACCCAAACCTTTACCGCGCATATTTTTGTGGGGCCAAAGGATTCTGCCCTTTTGGCCGATGTGCAAAAGCGTTTGAACTTGCCCCTGTTTGACCGCGTCATTGATTACGGAACCTTTTATTTTATCACCAAGCAATTATTCCAGCTGCTGCACTGGCTGTATCAACAAACGGGCACCATGGGGGCGGCGATTTTGCTGTTGACGGTGATTGTGCGTTTGCTGATGTTTCCGCTGGCCAACAAATCCTATCAATCCATGAACAAAATGAAGGATTTACAGCCCCGCGTGGATGAACTCAAAGCCCGCTATAGCGGCACCGCCACCGAGGAGCGCCTGCAACTCAGTCAAGAGGTCATGAAACTGTATAAGGAAAATAAGGTCAATCCCGCCTCTGGGTGCTTGCCCATGTTGTTGCAGCTGCCTGTGTTTTTGGCCATGTATAAAATTCTGGTGATTTCCTTGGATATGCGCCATGCCCCGTTTTGGGGGTGGATTCCCGATTTGTCGGCGCCGGATACGGCCTATATCCTGAATGCCTTTGGGCATTTGCCCCTTGATCTGCCGTCGTTTTTGCATATCGGCGTCTGGCCCGTGTTGATGGGAATCAGTATGTATATCAGTCAACTGTTTAGCCCCAAGCCCACGGACAAAACACAGGTGATTTTGATGAACACCATGCCCATCATGATGGTCTTTATTGCGGCCCCCCTGCCCGCAGGACTGGCCATTTACTGGACATGGAGCAACCTGCTGTCCATCCTGCAGCAGCTGTATATCAAAAAAACAGCCAAGGCGACGAAGAAGATTTAGAGGCACCCCCCTAAACGCTATGTTTACCCTTCTATGTCACAATCCATAGAATCACTGATTTTATGGGATTTTTATGACTTTCCCTTTTCCTGAGGACGCCGTGCCCCCTTCATCCGCCCAAACCCTGTATGGGGATTTGGTGGAAAAAAACCCACTGGAGCTGTTGGCCCATCTGTTTCAACTCAGCGACGCGCTGAGTGCCCAGTCCGCAGGGATTCATGAGGGGGATTTGATGGCCCTGAAATCGCTGTATGCCGTGTTGTCCCACCATTATGGGTATCAGCATTTTGCGGATTATGCGGATCTTTCGGTGCAGGCGCTGTATGATCGTCTGGCGACGTTTTCATCACAGGATGACCCCCTACAACAAATTTTTTCCGAGGTTTATCAGGCATTATGGAATCTTTATTATCATGATTTTTGTGATGACCCCTATGGCACCATTGCCACTTGGGACCCGCACAACATTCACGAAACGCGGGCCATTCGATCATCCCTGTTTCATATTCACTATGTCGAATTGCTGCGTTTGGCGTGTGTGATGAATGTGTCCTGTCAGGAAACGCATCCAGAAACCGAGGCCTCTTTGCACCAGATGATTCGCCTGAAATACGAAGAAATCCTCTCGGCCCTGTATCAGCGCGAGGAAACGGCCATAGAATTTTCCAAATCCATGAAATTTCTGGAAATCACAAAACAATCCCAATGTCTGCGTGCAGTTCTGATTTGCTTAGAGAAAGCCAATAGGATATATTCCTAAGCAGTCGATGCACCATAGGGGATATTGTCATGTCCAAGCCTGCCCTGTCCCTGTCTTGGTTGTTGGATTTTTGCACGCGGGCTTTGCCTGGACCTGTTGTTTCGGACGAGGTTTTTGAGGGTAAAGTGCGTGAAAAAATCGCCTTCCTTAAACCCCTCTCCATCGTGCGTTTGTGCGCCGAGGCCAGAGTGCTCAAGGATCATTTTGAACACACACCCCTGTCTGTGCCCTCAGTGCCCGATCTGGTGACTTTGGTGGCCCTAACGCGGGTTTTGTCCAAAGACCATCAGCAGCACGATTTGGACGACCCCGCGCAGGTGATGGGGTATTTGCCCTGCTGCAATCTGTATCAAAACGACATCAAAAACCATGAAAAAGAATGGACAGAGGACACGCCTTGGCCAGAAAAAGTTTTAAACGCCCTGAATGCCTTGGTGATTCAAACCTTGCGGGATAACCCCAAGGTGTTTTTGGTGGCCTGGCAACCCAGTGAGGTCTTGCTGCATCAGGTGTGTGTTGAATCGCTGGAAACAGCCAACGGCATGATCCTGATGACCCTGTTTGACTGGCTGTTGACCCGTTTAACCGATCTGTTTTCTGGCCAAGCCACCGTCAGGGAAAACGAAACCAACCCGCAGGATTTATGGCAAAGCATTGCTGATACGCAGGAAATGCTGGACGTGGTTCAGGCTTTGTGGCTAAAAAATCCATGGATCCCCGTGGATTACGGGGATTATTTAAAATCCCATAATCTTTTTGAAAAAAAAGAATTCTTTGATACCCGCAGGGATATTTTTCGCGCCCTGATGGCCAAGGGATGAAGGGGGCACGTTCCATGAAAGGGTAAAGGAACATCGCATTGTCTGCCCAAGTAGTACCGCTTTGACTTTTTTTTCAAAACCTGTGAAAAGATCCCACCTCAAAGTTGGAAAAAATCAGCAAAAAATCCACTATGGAAAAAATTATAAATTTTTGATTTATAAAAAGAAAAGTTGTAATCACAACAACAATAACCAAATTTCTCTTGTTTAAAAAAATCCTCTTGCATTTCTTTGTAGATAGGGTATGACTGAATTCAAGGTGCGAATCAAATCACACTTTTTTTCAAACTGCCTTAAATGAGGTTCTTTAAATGAAAACAAGTATCTTACTGTCCGCTATTCTGTCTCTTTTCGCTGTTTCCGCTGCTCACGCTGCTGAAGACGTGAAAAAAGAAGAAGCCACCACAACCACAACCACAGAAACACCTGCTGGCGAACAGCCTGCTGCCGAACAGCCTGCTGCCCCTAAAGAGTAGTTTCTCTTTACGGTTTCTGGGGCCCTGCGGAGTTTCCCTCCGCAGGGCTTTTTCGTTTTGGGGGTGCAGATCAAAATCATGGTTCTTCATACCCCCCACAAGTATACCTGAGGGGTTCCCATTCTTTGTTTTTTTAGGCGCTACCCTTTGTTCCCCAAGGTCCCTCTGACTTCAAAGGGGGGATGAGCGGGGAACCGCTGTGTCCCCCGTCACGCAGACGATCAAACACGGTGATGGCTTGGGCGACCATGCTGGCGGTATCCCCCGTGTTGGCAGGCAACAGAACGGTTGTGGATTTTTGGGCCAGTTGTTTAAAGGCCTCCACATATTGTTCGGCAACACGCAGATTCATAGCCTCTTGTCCCCCACTTTTGGTCAGGGATTCTGCAATCAGGCGCAGGCCCTCGGCAGTGGCCGTGGCCACGGTCAGAATGGCTTCCCCTTCTCCTTTGGCGCGGTTAATTTGATCGGTCAAGGCGGCTTCGGATTTCAACACAACCTCTTGTTTAAACCCTTCGGCCATGTTGATTTGGGCTTGGCGTTTCCCTTCGGATTCCAGAATCTGGGCCCGTTTTTGCCGCTCGGCAGCCACCTGCAACTCCATCGCTTGCAAAACACTGGATGGGGGGGTGATGTTGCGAATTTCATAGCGCATACACTGAATGCCCCACGTGCTGGCGGCCTGATTGATGGCTTGAACGATGTTCAGGTTCAGGGCCTCGCGCTCTTCAAACGTTTGGTCCATGGTCAATTTTCCGATTTCGGATCGCATGGTGGTCTGGGCCAACTGTGTGATGGCATAGATGGGATTGGACACACCGTAGGACGCCGCCACTGGATCCGTCACCCGCAAATAGACAATCCCATCCAATGTCAGGGTCACATTATCCCGCGTGATAGCCGTTTGTTCCTGAACGTCATAGGCCGTTTCTTTCAACGAATGCTGATAGGCCACACGCTCAACATAGGGCACCAGCAAATTCATACCCGCCTCTAATCTCCTATCATAACGGCCCAAACGCTCGATGATCCATACCTCTTGCTGCGGTACAATTTTAATCCCTTTCCACAGGGTCAACATCACCAAGAAAAACGTTAAGCCTAGAAACAGGGTGCTGATATCCATGATGGGGGATCTCCTTAAACGTTGGTGGGGTGGTGGGATGCGGGGGATTGAACAATCACCGTATTGCTATCAACGGCGACAATAACAGCCAAAGCCCCCACGGGCAAAGCCTCTTGAATGTCCTCTGGGGCCAGACGGGCATTCATGACGGTGCCAGACCATAACACTTGCCCCATACGGTCTTTGGTTAGGGGTGATCCGGTGATGGTGACGTCTTGGCCAATCATGCCATTATATCCACCCCCAGCACCCGATGACAATCGCCAGGTTTTCAGGGGATTCCATAAAACAGCGGCCCAAAAGGCCCCAAAGGCCAAAAACCACACCACCTGTCCCACCAAAGAAATGGCATGTTCAGGAACGCTATACAAAAGCAGGGCCGTACACAGGGCACCAAGGCCAGCAAACAACAAACCAATGCCGGGCATCAGGGCAAAAATTTCCATCAAAACAAAGAAAAAACCCAAAACAAGCCACAAAAGGCCAGCATTTAAGGCATCCTCGGTCATCACCATGTCCCCTTGTTTTGTCTTGGTGTTGATTCACCATACAAACATTACAAAAGAATGAAAAGAGGTTGGATTTGCCTCCATCCATGGTTTTCCACCCCCCTTGACACCCCCCGCAAAAATGGTGCATGGTAGGGGCACGTTCCAAAAAATCAAAAAAATATAGCCCGTGCTCTCGTCTCCCTTTTTTCAAAAGTGTTCTGCTTGGATTTGTAAACACAAAACCCCGCTGTTTCGGGTGGGATTGCTGGCGTTGTTGTCGCCGGTTTTGTTTCTGTTGGGGGTGCTGTTGTTTGGTTTGCTGAATTTGTTTGCCTCTGTGGTGTTGTTTTTGGTGGTGGCGGTTTTGGTGATTGGTTTGGGCCTGATGGTGGTGGCGGTGCTAGAGGATCGCTTTTTATCCAAAACATCCAAAGAACCATCCCCCACCCCACCGGCAGAGGATCAGGTTATTGATGTTGTGACGTTGCCTTAGGTCGTATTTTTCATCATGCCCTCCCTCGCCCGAAAAAAAAGCCGGCATGGAAAACGACGGGGCGCTGTGTGGCTTTGGACCAGACGGTTGTATCGCTCTTTTTGGATTTTGACGTTGGTGTTTGTGGCCTTTGCGGTGAATTGGGTGGTGAATGCGCCCCTGTTGGTGTATGCCTTTGATGCGGTGACGGCCCTTGGCCAGCGCAGTGGGCTGGTGCTGAGGGATTTAAACATCTACGGCGCTTATTATACCCAGCCACAGGATTTGCAGGATCAATTGGATATTAAGAAGGGGGATTCCCTGTTTGCCTTTAGCCCCGAAAGCAGCATCCTGCGCATGATGGCCCTGCCGTGGATTGAGGGGGCCGAGATTTACCGCATTTTCCCCGATCGTTTGTATGTGTTTGTGCGGGAAAAAAAACCCGCCGCCGTGTGGGTCACCCCCCAAGGGGCCGCCACCTTGATTGACAATCAGGGCAAGCCCATTGTCCCCAAAACATCCGGCAGTCACAATTATCTGCTGCGCATTCGTGGGGACGGGGCGGGGGATCATTTGAAAGCGTTGTTGTCTTTGTTGGGGCAGCGGCATTATTTAAAACAAAACGTCAGCGTGGCCGATTTTGTGGGGCGGCGGCGATGGGATCTGTTGCTGAGGAACCAGACCCAGATTCTGTTGCCCGAAAAAAATTGGGATGCGGCCCTGAATCAGCTGGACACCTACTTACAAAACGATAATCTGATCGAGCGGGGGGTCAAAAAAATTGACCTGCGCCTGCCCGATCACATTGTCGTTGAGCCATAGCAGGCCATCCCCATGAAGCAAAAAGAAACCCTGTTGGCCGCCATTGATCTGGGAAACAATCGCACCTGTTGTTTGATTGCCGTGGTCAGCCCAGGGGCGGATCCCGTGATTATTGGCAGTGCGGCCATGGAATCGCAGGGGATGAAATACGGCATGGTCACCCATTTGGACGCCTGCGCGGCGGTGGTGACAGAGGTCCTGAACAAAGCCGAAAAAGAAGCCGGCGTGCGCATCAAACACGCCACCGTGGGCCTGTGTCCCGTGCAAACCCGCGTATCATGGAATCAGGGGCGCCTGCCCACGGGCAAAAAACCCCTGTCCGATCATCATCTGCAGCATTTGGATCAGGCCACCTTCACCGCCGGATTGCAGGCCAACGATTACCGGATGCACTGTTTAAAAACCAGCTATCTGCTGGACGGCAAACCCCATCAGGGATCCATCGAGGGGATGGTGGCCGATGATCTGGCCATGGCATCCCTGTGTGTGGATATGCGCAAGGCCGTGATTGATAACCTGCAGATTATGCTGAAAAAATGCCATTTGCATCATTATACCTTTGTGTTCAGTCCCTTGGCCGCCGCGCTGAGCTGTTTGTCAGAGGAAGAAAAAGACGCCGGTACCTTTTTTCTGGACATGGGCAGCGAAAGCAGTGGATACGTCTGTTTCCGCGAAGGCCAGATTGTGGACGCGGGCGTCCTGCCCCTGGGCGGAGAGCACATCACCCGCGATATCGCCGTGGGTCTGGGGGTGTCACGCAACGAAGCCGAACGCATCAAAACCCTGTATGGTCGGGGCTTTCACCATGCCATTGACCGGCGGGAATACATCGACATTACCCCGTTGCCCCACTATAATGCCTTAAACAAAATGCGCGTGCCCAAACCCGATTTAACCCATATGATTCAGGCGAGGGTTGAGGAGATTTTTGAACGTCTCACCCTGCACAGTCCCAGTCTGGCCAAGGTCCAATACATGGCGCTGGCCGGTGGCAGCAGCGAGCTGCCCGGGGTGGCCGAGCTGGGGTCCGACATGCTGAAAAAACACAAAATCCGCCTGTGCGTGCCGCGCAAACTGCCCCAACTGCCGTCCAGCTTTCACGCCCCCTCTTTTGCCAGTGTTCTGGGCCTGTTGTCCTTTCCCCAAACCATGGGCACATCCGATCTGGCCCCCGTGTGGCACACCTACCACGGCCTGCCCACTTGGCGCCGACGGGCTATGGCGTGGTTTCGGGATTATTTTTAGTTGGAAAAAAACTTGATTTTACAAACCTATAAATAAAAAGATAGAAAAAAGGCGGTTTCCAAAACGAAGTGCAACACTTCGCAAGGGATTGGAATGATGGATTGTTTTATGGTTGATGATAGGTAGGCAGGTTTGGGACTGGGTCAAGGGCTGGAGCGTAAGCGGAAGCCGCGCTTTGCGCGGGGCGAAGCCCCCTTGACGCGGGCCCAAATATGCCGGAAAATTTAAAAAAAACAATTCACTGTTAACCAGTTTGTGACGAAGAAACTCTGAGAATGGCGTTGTTCAAACAACCTCTATCGGAGCCCTTCGTCATGCCGTCTTACCATCATTTAACCCTGGAAGAAAGAGAAAAAATCACATGTTTTCAAAGAGAAGGGAAGAGCTTGCGTGCCATAGCCATGGCCCTGAAGCGCAGCCCCAGCAGCATCACGCGAGAAATCCGTCGCAATCAAGTCGCCAATGGTTTTTACATAGCTGAATTTGCAGATAAAAAATCAAAATCCCGACGCTCTGTCGACAGGCCCCGTGTCCTGCACCGTCACAAAACCGCTGCGGCTAAGGATTACATCCTTGAAAAACTAAAACTTTCTTGGACCCCCGATGAAATTTCAGGCCGTATGCGACGGGAAAAACGGCCCTTTTACGCCTGCCCCGAAACCATTTACAAATTGATTTACAGCCGAGAAGGTCGGGACCTAAATCTCTTTAAATACCTGAAAAGAAAACAAAAAACGCGTTATTTTCGCCACAGCAAACGCCCCGTCGAACCCCGCGTGGCCCCCGGAGCCTCTGTCCACGACAGGCCAAAAACCATTGAAAATAGACGACATTTTGGACATTTCGAAGGCGACCTCGTCCATTGCCAAAACGGCAACATCACCACATTGCTAGAACGCAAAACCCGAAAGACGTTTTTGAGAAAAAATGACAGCAAACACAGCGACCTAATCGTTTCTGGCATCGCCAAAACCCTGATCGTGCTCCCCCCAAAAATGCGCCAATCCATGAGCATCGACCAAGGAAAAGAATTCGCACTCTATCAAAGACTTGAATCCAATTTGGGCCTGAAAATCTACTTCTGCGATACCCACAGCCCCTGGCAAAAAGGCGCCAACGAAAACTTTAACGGCCGCCTGCGTCACTTTTTTCCAAAAAAATCAGATATTTCTGACCTTACGCAAGAAGAACTTGACCAAATCGCTGAACAAATGAACAATACCCCACGAAAATGCCTCGACTACAAAACCCCAAACGAGGCCTTTTCCGCCGCTCTCAAAGGCTGTTGCACTTCGAGTTAGACACCGCCTTTTTTATGGCTGGTGATAATAAAACACTTTTTCAGAAGGCGCTTGAGAATGCTCGCTCTCTTGTTGGGGGAACAGAAGCTCAGAATACAACCTTTGTTGATTTGGGAGGGCC
>JBJTVN010000152.1:0-3245 GCA_046081225.1 Alphaproteobacteria bacterium | reverse complement strand
AAACGCTTCGCGTTTTGGCACTGGCGCTGGATTCCGGCTCGGGGCGCTCGCTGGGCCGGAATGACGAAAACGATACCGTCAGGCCAGCGGGGTAGGGGGATTTTTTTATAAAAAATGCTTGACGACTATATATATAATATATTAATCTAAATCCCGTAAACCCTAAGATTCAAAAAAACTTCTTAAAAACAGTGACTTTTGGGCTTGGGATATCTCCCCTAGGAGGAGGAGATTGTGGAGGAAGACACTCAAAAGGATACACAACCTCCCATGATAGTGGAACAAGAGGCCCAAAGCCAACCTGACAGTACTATCGTGGCCATAGTGCCCACCCCCAAAACCCCTCTGAGAAAATTTCTCGAGGGGGTTTCAGAAGCCCTTCAGGGCCTCCGAAGGGGGATATGCCGAGCCCTCAAGGGGGCCTTCGGGCTTCTACAGGCATTCACCTTTTGGGTGATGGTCGTCTTCACGGCCTTAACCCTCTTCGGAGGATGGATCCAAATCCAGCCCCTGAAGAAGGCTGGGGATTGGCTTCATCCCTTAGAAAGGATGAACGCCCGCTCTTGGTGCCAATCAGGGGCATCGGGAGGGTTTGTCAGTCGTTTGACACCCTACCCACCCAACGAGGAAACGCCGTCTGTGCGCATAGCACCGTGGCTTTGGTGTAATGCCCACTCCCCAACTAAGGGGGTGGCGCTCAGGATGAAGAAATTGTTTCCTCATCTGGATCTGGGTTAAAAAAAGCCCCTACTCACTCGAAAGAGTGATGTTAGGGGCTTTTTTCTTTCGTAATGCACCAAAAAAATCACACCCCAAACCCAACGGGGAGAGGGCGAAGATGATGCTCCCTCCGTCCTCCATCCTCTGTCTTCCGTCCTCCGTCCCCCGCCTACGCCACCGAAGCCTCTTCCAAGGGTTCTGTGTCTTGTCCCTGTTGGTTGGGGTCGTCGTGATCGGGCTGGGTCAACATGGCATCGGTCAGGTTGCCCGCGGTGGCGCGGATTTTTCTTTCGATGTCTTCGGCCACTTTGGGGTTTTCGGTTAAGTATTCTTTGGCGTTTTCCTTGCCCTGTCCCAGACGGGTGGATCCGTAATTATACCAAGCCCCCGATTTTTCAACGATACCAGCCTGAACGCCCAGATCAATCAGCTCGCCCGTGCGGGAAATGCCGCGCCCGTACATAATGTCAAATTCCACCTGACGAAACGGGGGGGCCACTTTGTTTTTGACCACTTTGACGCGGGTTTGGTTGCCGATGATGGCCTCTTTTTCCTTAATCGCCCCAATGCGGCGAATGTCCAATCGGACAGAGGCATAAAACTTCAGGGCATTCCCCCCCGTGGTGGTTTCGGGATTGCCAAACATCACGCCGATTTTTTGACGAATCTGGTTAATGAAAATCACCATACATTTGGTGCGGGAAATGGACCCTGTCAGTTTGCGTAGGGCTTGGCTCATCAAGCGGGCCTGCAGACCCATATGGGAATCGCCCATATCGCCCTCGATTTCCGCCTTGGGCACCAAGGCCGCCACACTGTCCACCACCACAACATCCACGGCGCCAGAACGCACGAGGGTATCGGCGATTTCCAAGGCTTGCTCCCCCGTATCGGGTTGGGAGACCAGCAGTTCATTAACATTCACCCCCAAACGGGCCGCATACACGGGATCCAAAGCATGTTCCGCATCAATAAAGGCACACGTGCCGCCCTTTTTCTGGGCCTCCGCCACAATGTGCAGGGTCATGGTTGTTTTTCCTGAACTTTCGGGGCCGTAAATCTCGATAATCCGCCCCTTTGGCAATCCCCCAATCCCCAGGGCCAAATCCAGGGACAGCGATCCTGTGGGCACAGCCTCGATATCCAGCGCCCGCTGTTGGCCCAGCCGCATGACGGAGCCCTTGCCATAAAACTTCTCAATTTGGGCCAGCGCTTGGCCCAAGGCTTTTTCTTTATCCAAAACGGGGGAAGACTCTTTGCTCATAACTATAATCCTTGCGTTAACCTATAGACAAAACACCTTGTCTTTCCCTACCGTAAAACCATGATGGATGCAATCTCTTTCGCGAGGGCTTTACTCGCATGGTATGATGATCAGGGGATAGTGCTGCCTTGGCGGGGGCACGCGGACCCCTACGCCGTGGTGGTCAGCGAGGTGATGCTGCAACAAACCACCGTCACCGCCGTGATTCCGTATTATGCCCGTTTCATGGCCCGTTTTCCCACCCCCCACGCGCTGGCCGAGGCCCCGCTGGATGACGTTTTGGCGGCGTGGCAGGGACTGGGGTATTATCGACGGGCCCACAATCTGCACGCCATGGCCCGCGCTTTGGTGTGGGATCATCAAGAACAATGGCCCACCACGGTGCAGGGGTTAAAGGCCCTGCCAGGCATCGGGGATTATACCGCGGGGGCCGTGGCCGCCATGGTGTTTGGTCAGCCCGCGCTGGCACTGGATGGCAATGGCGTTCGGGTGTTGTCCCGCATCATGGGCTTTGGGGATGTGGTGTCACCGGCCACCCCCGTCCTGCGGGCCTTTGCCGCCGCCTGTGTCCCCAAAGACCGCCCAGGGGATTTCTGGCAGGCCGTGATGGATTTGGGGCGCACCACCTGCCGCCCCAAAAATCCCATTTGCCAAACGTGCCCCGTACAATCGGCCTGTGTGGCGTGGGCGCGGGGGGATGTTCACAAGATTCCCCTGCTGCCTGTCAAAAAAGACCGCCCCCACCGCACAGGACAGGCGTTTGTTTTGCATCACAACGGCCATGTCTGGCTGCGGCGGCGTCCCGATCAGGGGTTGCTGCCCCGCCTTTACGAACCCCCCACCCAGGGATGGGAGAGCCCCGCGACCTTTCCCCACGATCCGACATTTTGGGAATCCTGCGGGGTTGTGCGTCATGTTTTTACGCATTTTTCCCTGGAAATTCAGGTTTTTTCAGCCCATAGCGCGGATGTTCCCTTTCCCGAAGGGACTTGGCACCCCAGAGCGTCCCTGCCCCCCCTGTCCAGTCTGGCCAAAAAAATATTGCAACAAACGTTGTTTTGGGTTGATTAGGGGTCATACTTTGGTTTAAAGTATGACTTCAGAAAATAACGGTTTTGGTTTCTTTTATGGTTGCTGCCCTCACCACCCCCTGGAGCGTTAAAGGCGTTTCCGAAGACGCCAAACAGGCCGCCAAACGTCTGGCCCATCAAAGCAACAAAACCATGGGGGCGTGGTTGTCGGATTTGATTTTGAATCAACC
>JBJTVN010000151.1:0-5171 GCA_046081225.1 Alphaproteobacteria bacterium | reverse complement strand
CCAAGGGATCCACCGTCAACAGAATCTCTGGATGATCCCAGACCGCCCGTCCCAACATGACCCCATCCAAGGTGTCTTTCCATGGGTTGTCAAATGTTGATAGGCCCCCGTTGATCATGATCTGCGCATCAGGAAATCGTGCCTTGGCTGCCAGAACACGCTCGTATTGCAGGGGGGGGATGGTGCGATTTTCGGCAGGGCTCAAGCCAGAAAGCCACGCCTTCCGCGCATGCAGAACAATGCGGGCGCATCCCGCCTGTAAACACCTTTCTAAAAAACGATACAAATGATCGTCACTGTCCAGATCATCGACCCCCAAACGGGTTTTAACCTCAACAGGGCGGTGGGTTTCCTGTCGCATGGCTCGAATCATCGCCGCCACCCGTGGGGGGTCTTTCATCAAGCACGCCCCAAAGGATCCCTGTTTCACCCGATCACTGGGGCATCCCGCATTGATGTTATAGGCGCTATAAGGATGATGTTCTGCCACCGCCACAGCACGGGCCATGGTATCGGGATCGCTGCCCCCCAGCTGCAAAATCACGGAGCCTTCCTGCGGCAGCACAGTGATATCGCACCCATGAATCACGGCTTGATCCACCAGCATTTCTGTATAAAGCTGCACATGCTGCGACAGCATCCGGTAAAAAACCCGCGCCCAACGATGGGTATACCCCATCATGGGTGCCACAGCATTTGAAAACATTAAGCAAAAACCTGTATATACGGAAAATGATCATCAGGTTCTATGTTGACAAATTTCAGGGAAAACCGCAACACTAACCCTTCGTTAAGAAAAAACTGTTTCTAAGGGCCCCCATGTTTTACTGGCTTTACACAACCTTTGGGCAAGATCTTTCAGGCCTGAACGTCCTGCGGTATATTTCTTTCCGCAGCATCTGGGCCCTGATTACCGCCTTGGCCTTCACCATGGCCCTAGGGAAGCCCTTTATTGCTTGGCTGAAACAGCAACAAAAGCACGGACAACCCATTCGCAGCGACGGACCCGAAAGCCATCTGCTGACCAAACAATCCACCCCCACTATGGGCGGAATGATGATTTTGCTAAGTTTAACCCTGTCCACCCTTTTGTGGGCGGATTGGGGAAATGTTTATATTCTCAGCATCCTTTTGGTGACTTTGGGATATGGGGCCGTTGGCTTTTATGATGATTTTTTAAAATTACGCTATCGCAATTCCAAAGGCCTGAGTGGAAAAAAGAAGCTTTTTTGGCAGTCCACCCTTGCCATCGCCGGTTTGGCCATTCTTTATCTGTTCACCGATCCCCTGACGTTTTCAACCCTCAGTCTGCCTTTTTTTAAGGATGTTCTTTGGGATCTGGGGTGGTTTTTTGTGCCCTTTGCGGTGATTGTTCTGGTGGGATCCTCCAACGCCGTAAATTTAACCGATGGCTTGGATGGTTTGGCCACCGTCCCCATCATGATCGCGGTGGGGTGTTATGGGATCATCACGTATTTAACAGGACACGCCGTTTTTGCGGATTATTTGTACATTAAACCCATTGTGGGCACCGGAGAGCTGTCCGTCTTTTGCGCGGCCCTGATCGGTTCCTGCCTTGGCTTTTTGTGGTTTAATGCACCGCCGGCCTCTGTTTTTATGGGCGATACGGGGTCTTTGGGTTTGGGCGGTGCCTTGGGCGCATTGGCCGTGATGACAAAACAAGAATTGCTGTTGTTGGTTATCGGGGGGGTTTTTGTTGTGGAGGCTGCCTCTGTTATCCTCCAGGTGGGCAGCTATAAACTTCGGAAAAAAAGAATTTTTAAAATGGCCCCCCTGCACCATCATTTTGAAAAAAATGGCCTGTCTGAATCCACCATCGTGATTCGATTCTGGATTGTGGCGGTGGTTTTGGCTTTGATCGGCCTCGCATCCCTAAAAGTGCGTTAATCAAGGGAGTTGCTTTGACACTTTAGACGGGGTTTGATAAAAGGTATAAGAGAATTTCAAAAAAAGGCCCCCCGCCGTGCCCCAGTCACGTTCCCACGATACGTATATCTTTGATCTGGATAATACGCTTTATGCTTCGGCCTCTCGTTTGTTCACCCAGATTGATGCCAATATGACGTCGTTTGTGCAAAAGCATTTTGATTTGCCCTTTCCTGAGGCCCAAGCCCTGCAAAAAAAATACTTTGAAGATCACGGCACAACCCTGTACGGCCTGATGAAAAAACATGATGTGAATCCCCACCATTTTCTGGACTATATCCATGATCATGTGGATTACACATGGCTGAATCCGCACGAGGATTTAAAGGCCGCCCTGAATGCCCTGGAGGGCACCAAAATTGTTTTTACCAACGCATCCAACCACCATGCCAGCCGCGTTTTGGAACGTCTGGGCATTGCCTCTTGCTTTTCGGGGTGTTTTGATATTATCGAGGCGGATTTTGCCCCCAAACCCCACCGCGAAACCTATGAAAAAATCCTAAAAACCTTTGATGTGGACCCCAAACGGGCGGTGATGTTTGATGATATTCCCAAAAACCTGGTGACGGCTTCTCAGGTGGGGATGGCCACGGTTTTGATTTTACACGATGACGAAGGCCTGCCCTATCGTTATGATGAAAAGGCCCATGGCCCTTTTGTTGATGATCAAACCGATGATTTGGCCCTGTGGCTGAAACACCATCATCAGATGATTTCCCAACCCGAAAAAACGAAAGCCTGTTGAAGTTTATGATCTCTTTTACGGAACAACAAAGCCTGATTGAAGCCTCTTGGGATATGCGTGACACCATAACCCCCGCATCGGCAGGATCCCTTCGGGCCGTGGTGGATGATGTGCTGAGTGCTCTGGATCAGGGCCGCTTGCGTGTGGCCAGTTTCGACGATGGAGCATGGCGGGTGCATGAATGGGTAAAAAAGGCCGTTCTTTTGTATTTTCGCCTGAATCCCATGCGGGAATTGGCAGGGGGCGTGAAGGATGCCCTGTACGGCGATGCCAAATGGTATGACAAAGTGCCATCCAAGTTTGCCGGATGGTCCACCGATGCATTCCAAAATGCGGGATTTCGGGCTGTGCCCCCGTGTACAGTACGGTTTGGGGCGTATATTGCGCCGGATGTGGTGCTGATGCCCTCTTTTGTCAACATCGGTGCCTATGTGGATCGTGGCACCATGATTGATACATGGGCGACTGTGGGATCCTGCGCCCAAATTGGAAAAAACTGTCATATTTCTGGCGGGGCGGGTATCGGCGGGGTTCTTGAGCCCCTGCAGGCTGCCCCCGTTATCATTGAGGATAACTGCTTCATCGGGGCGCGGGCCGAAGTGGCCGAAGGCGTCCGCGTGGGTACAGGCTCTGTTTTGGGCATGGGGGTTTATTTGGGGGCCTCCACCAAAATTGTGGACAGGGCCACGGGGGAAATTTTTATGGGTTATGTGCCCCCCTATTCTGTGGTGGTGGCGGGAACGCTGCCCCCCAGTGATCCCACAAAGCCCAGTTTATACTGCGCCGTGATTGTGAAACGTGTGGATGAAAAAACGCGGTCAAAAACATCCCTGAACGATTTGCTGCGGGGGGATTAAGTGCATGGGAACATTTGTTGTTTTCGGGGGTACGGGCTTTGTTGGGCGTTCCATTGTGCATCATTTATGCGCGGCGGGACACAGGGTGGTTGTGCCCACGCGGTCTTTGGAAAAAGCAGCCTCTCTTAAGGTTTCTGGCCATGTGGGACAAGTGACCCCTGTTGCCTTTGATCTGTTTCGCGCGTCTGAGGCCACCCTGAAAACCCTGCTCACCGATGTGGATGGTGTGGTGAATACGGTGGGGATTTTATCCCCCAAACGTCTGTTTAATGCCCTGCATGTTCAGTGGCCAAAGACCTTTGCCACAGCCTGTGGTCATTTGGGCGTTAAGCATCTGGTGCATATCTCGGCTCTGGGGGTATCCCCATCGTCCAAAAGTGCCTATGCGTCTTCTAAGGCACGGGGCGAGCAGGGTGTTTTGTCTATTTTTCCCCGTGCCAGCATCCTGCGTCCCAGTGTGATTTTTGGGCCTGGGGATGGGTTTTTGGGGAAATTTGCCAAAATGGCCTCTTTTTCGCCCTTTTTGCCCCTGATTGGCGGGGGGAAAACCCGTTTTCAACCTGTCTTTGTGGGGAATGTGGCGGCGGCTGTGCTGGCGGTCATCGGGAAAGAACGGTGTGAGGGGCAGGTGTTTTCCCTGGGTGGCCCCAACATTCTATCGTTTCGGGATATCCTGCGGGCCATTGTCAAAACGACGGGGCAAGAGGTTAGTTTTCTCCCCATGCCCTTTTTTGTCGCATCGGCTTTGGGATGGGTGTTGCAAAGGCTGCCCAATCCCCCCTTAACGGCGGATCAGGTGGTTTTGCTGAAAAGTGATAATGTGGTTCCGGCAAAAACCAAAACCTTTGAGGATTTGGGGATCCTGCCCACATCTATGCTCCCCATGCTGCCCGACCTGTTGCAGGGGTATGTGCGCGGCGGCCGTTGGGGCACGTCGCATCCTGCTATGACGGATACTGGGGCCTCTGTTCATGCCCACCTTTGATTTGGAATACAGGCACCAGGGTCTGGTGGTTGGGGTGGATGAAGTGGGCCGTGGCCCCTTGGCTGGCCCCGTTGTGGCGGCGGCTGTGGTGTTTCATACATATCATCTACCGCAAGAGGTTTTATCCCTGATTCAGGATTCAAAGGTTTTGTCTGCGGCCCAACGCTCTCGGGCGATGCAGGCCATGGCCCCGTATAGTGCGGTGGCGTGGGGGGCGGCCTCCCGCAAGACCATTGATACCGTGAACATTTTGCGGGCCAGTTTGGTGGCCATGCAACGGGCCGTGGCATCATTGTCACGGCGTTATGGGCCATTTGATCATATTTTGGTGGATGGCAACCATTGTCCGGCCTTTGCCTGCCCCGCCAGTGCGGTGATCAAGGGGGATCAACACAGCCTTTCTATCGCGGCGGCCTCTATTTATGCCAAAGATCTTCGGGATCGTCTGATGGAACGACTGGCGGTGCGGTATCCGCATTTTTCTTGGGAAAAGAATGCGGGTTATGGAACGGCCGCCCATTTGCAAGGCATGAACCATGCAGGCATCACGCCCCATCATCGGTTATCGTTTCGACCCGTGGCTTTGCAACAAAGGGCCTAGAGATGCGTATTCTGATCGCGGGTCATTTTAAATACA
>JBJTVN010000150.1:0-1736 GCA_046081225.1 Alphaproteobacteria bacterium | reverse complement strand
GCCTTAGCCCCCTTGAAAAAGAAAAAGCCCTAACATCCCTTAACATTCGAAGCACATCCGGCGGGCAAATCATCCGTTTTCTCTTGCCCGCCCAGCGAAGCGCCACCACGTGGTACGAAAATGGGGCATGGCATCTGCATTGGGTCAAGGCCCCCCCCGAAACCAAACAGGTTTTACAGGAATGGACGGACACAACGGGACTGCATTGGAACATTCCCAACGCCTCCCCCGTCTTTACCATAACAGACCCCGTTTTGGGGGATTTTTTATGGATTTTCACCACATCCGATCCCAACGTCAGCGTTGCCCAAACGCGTCCGTTTGCCACTTTTTCTTTGGAACCCACAACCCTTGGCCTTGTTGTGTCTTCTTTTCAAAAGGATCTGCCCCTTCGCCAGACACAGGACACCGTGACCCTTGTCCCTACGGGGGAGCGCTCCCCCCTCTCCAAAGGCAAAGAAGACACCCAAACCCTATCCCCCCCCATCAAGCCGCCAAGTCCCGCCCCCACCACCCCCGAAACAAAACCCTCTCTGGATGAGGAAACCACAAACACAAACAATCGTCTTTTTGACATCCGCTCTTGGCGACGGGTTGCCAAAGATCAATTTTTTTTTGAAAAACAAACACTGCAACGGCGCTTGGCCACCGTGCGACAGGACGATAAACCCATGGCCAGATTAACCCTGGCCCGTTTTCTGTTTGCCCATGGATTTTATACCGAAAGTTTAGCCCTTTTGAATGCCATGCTGGCCGATGATCCCACGTTGCATGCTTCGGCGCCTGTAAAATCCTTGCGCGGGGGGGCCCTGTTCATGAATCGACGCTATCAAGAGGCCAGACAATCCTTCTTTGAAAGCAACACCGTGGACCAACCCGAGGGAATCCTGTGGATGGCCGCTGCCTTTGCGGCGGATGATCTTTTGAACGAAGCCGCCCCCTATCTGCAAAAAATAGAAGAGATCCCCGAAACCTACACCCCCCCCATAACCGTTGCCCTTTTGGAACCCCTGATAACGGCATGGCTGAAAAAAAGGGATTTAGAGAGCGTTTATCTGTATCTGAACCGCGCCAATGGTTTGGATTACACCCCCAGCCAACGGGGGCGGCTGGATTTGCTGAAGGCGAATCTTTTGAGTCTTTCCAAAAAAGAAAAAGAAGCGCAGGCCCTTTGGAAAACCCTGACCCAGCATCCGGATCATTTTGTGCGTACCCACGCCGATTATGCCCTGCTGGACAGTCAACACCGCGCAGAAACCCTGAGTGATGATGATGCCATTGTGGGGCTGGAGCGCCTGCGTTTTGCTTGGCGCGGGGATGCCTTTGAGCGCATGGTGCTCAACCGACTGATCGAGCTGTATACCCAAAAAGGGGATTACAAAAGTTCCCTGCAAACCCTGCGCTATTTAGAGAGACAATACCCCGACACCGAGGACGGCAAAAAAGCCCGCGCCCAGATGCAATCCCTGTTTGTTGACCTTTATTTGAAAGACAAAGCCGACACGTTGCCCCCGTTAACGGCTTTGGCCCTTTTGGATGAATTCCGGTTTTTAACCCCTGATGATGAAACAGGGGATGAAATGATCCGCAAACTGGCAGATCGTCTGGTGTCCGTGGATCTGTTGGACAGGGCAGGGGACCTGCTGAATCACCAAGTGCGCGAGCGTTTAGAAGGCGAGGAAAAAAGCCGTGTGGGCATGCGTCTGGCCATGATTCGTCTGCTGAACAACCAACCT
>JBJTVN010000149.1:0-1453 GCA_046081225.1 Alphaproteobacteria bacterium | reverse complement strand
AGTTCGAGGTCATGGCCCGCGACACCAAGCTGGGTCAGGAAGACATCACCCGCGATGTGCCGGATGTGGGCGAGGAAGCCCTGCGCAATCTGGATGAAGCCGGTATTGTGTATGTTGGGGCGGAAGTGAAGCCTGGGGATATTTTGGTGGGGAAGGTCACGCCCAAGGCGGAAACCCCCTCAACGCCCGAGGAAAAATTGCTGCGGTCCATTTTTGGGGAAAAGGCCAGCGACGTGCGCGATACGTCCCTGCGTTTGCCCCCTGGGGTGGCGGGTACGGTGGTGGAGGTTCGGATTTTCTCCCGCACCGGTATTGACAAGGACGAGCGGGCCGTGGCCCTGGAGCAGGCCGGCATTGATGCCCTCGCCCGCGAGCGGGATACCCAGCGCCGCATCATTGAAACCAGCTATTATGACCGTTTGGCCTCTTGGTTGACGGGTCAGGTGGTGGAAAAGGCCACGGGGGCCAAGCGGGGACAGGCCATAGATGCCGCCGCGCTGGACGCCATGCCCAAAAACCAATGGTCCAAAATCGTTGTTCAGGATGCCGTGGTCATGGACCGCATCGCCACCCTGAATCAGGAATTCGAGGCCAGCCTGCGCGACATCAACGCCCGATTCAATGACAAAGTGGACAAACTGCAGCGCGGGGATGATTTGCAACCGGGCGTGATGAAGATGATCAAGGTCTTTGTCGCCGTGAAGCGCAAAATCCAGCCTGGGGACAAAATGGCCGGTCGTCACGGCAACAAAGGGGTTGTGTCCCGCATTATGCCGCTGGAGGATATGCCGTTTCTAGAGGACGGCACGCCGGTGGATATCGTGTTAAACCCGCTGGGGGTTCCTTCACGGATGAACGTGGGCCAGATTTTGGAAACGCACCTCAGCTGGGCATCGGGCGGTTTGGGCCGTCAGGTGGCGCAGATGATTGCCTCCTTGGATAAGGACAAGGGGCAGAAAGAGGTCAAAACGCACCTGAAAACCCTGTATCCCGACGCCGAAACCCAAGGGGAAATCGACGCCATGAACGGCGATGACCTCAAAGAGCTTTGCCACAACCTGAAAAAGGGTGTGCCCATGGCCACGCCGGTTTTCGATGGCGCGAAAGAGGCCGAAATTGTGCAGATGCTGGAAAGAGCGGGCCTGAGCGGGTCCGGTCAGGTGATTTTGCACGATGGCCGCACGGGGGAAAAGTTCGATCGTCCCGTGACGGTGGGATACATTTACATGCTGAAATTGCACCATCTGGTGGATGATAAAATCCACGCGCGGTCCATTGGGCCGTACAGCTTGGTGACGCAGCAGCCGCTGGGTGGAAAGGCCCAATTCGGGGGCCAGCGTTTCGGGGAGATGGAGGTCTGGGCCCTGCAAGCCTACGGCGCGGCCTATACCCTGCAGGAAATGCTGACCATCAAATCCGACGACGTGGCCGGCCGGACCAAGGTTTACGAATC
>JBJTVN010000148.1:0-6728 GCA_046081225.1 Alphaproteobacteria bacterium | reverse complement strand
CGCATATGCTTTAGCATGCAAAACTCCTTCTCATGGGATCTTGCTGCCTATTTAAATCTTTTTGCGAATTTTAGCTAGATTCTAATGCGATTGCCCTGAAAAAAGCCTGCCCCCCTCTTGGCAGCCGCCCTCTGGTGGTGTAGTGTGGTGAAAAAAAAGGATGCTTTGTGCCCCTGATGTCCCCAAAAGTGTGGTTGTTTCGGTATCGTCGCTTTATGCTGATGATGGCCATTGTGACCTATTTTCTGGTTCAGGCGTTAACGGGACAGAACGGCTTGCTGTCAGGACTGGCCCGTTATCAGGAATGGCAGGATAAAAAAAATCAACTGGCAACGCTGGATATACAGGTCAAAGACATGGAGCGCCAAACAGAGGGCCTGCGGTCTTCCCATTTGAATCTGGATTTCATCGAAGAGCGCATCCGCGCCGATTTGGGCTATGCCAGCCCCACAGAACAGGTCATTTGGGTGCGGCCCGTCCCACAACAGGATGCGTCTTCGGGCACACCCCTCCCCTCTGCACCCTAAGGGTACGTTTGGTCATGTCCCTGAAAACGCTGTGGAAAACCACGTTTCAGCACCCTTGGTTTCAGGGGATTTTGGCCTTTTTGGGGTATGGGTATCTGCGGCTGGTGGGATGGGGGGTGCGTTGGGATGTGCGGGATGTGGCGGCGCGGGATGCGGTTATGGACACCCACGGGGCCTGCATCGTTTGTTTTTGGCACAATCGTTTGGCCATGATGCCATGGGGATGGCGGGGACGGCGCGAGCCCTTTCAGATGCTGATTTCCAGCCACAGCGATGGACGGTTTATTGCGGATATCATTGGTTTTTTTGGTCTGAAAACCATTTACGGATCCATGCGCAATCAGGCGAAAACCAAAAACAAAGGCGGGGCGCGGGCCTATCGGGATTTGCTGGGGGCCTTGAAACAGGGGGGCGCCGTGGGCATCACCCCCGACGGCCCCCGTGGCCCCCGTCATCAAGTGCATTTGGGCATCATCAAGCTGGCCCAACGGGCGGGGGTGCCCATTCTGCCAGCCAGTGTGGCCACACGCCGCCGCTGGGTGCTGCGCCGAACATGGGATCGTTTTATCATTCCCGCCCCCATAGGCAAGGCCGCGCTGATGTTTGCCCCCCCCCTGTGGGTGCCGCCAGAGGCCACCGAGGATACACTAGAGGCTTTGGCCACCGAGCTCACCAAACGCTTAAACGCCGTCGATGGCCTTGTGGATGACGCCGTGCGTCAGGTCCCGCCCCATGCGTAGCCTCTACCTTGCCCTGTGGTGGATTTTAACGCCGGTGATTCTGGGCTTTATGGCCCTGCGCTGGCGCAAAGGCAAGGAACACCACACGCGGTATCCCGAACGCTTTGGCGTTCCCTCTCACCCACGTCCTGACGGCAAGGTCATCTGGATGCACGGGGCCAGCGTGGGGGAGGTTTTATCGCTGCTGCCCCTCATCCATACCCTGAAAACCCATCATCCTGATGTGTCTGTGCTGGTGACATCGGGGACCGTAACCTCGGCGGCATTGGTGGAAAAACGGCTGGGCTCTGCCGTGCTGCATCAGTTCTTGCCCCTGGATCATCCCCTGTTTTATCGTCGTTTTTTAAACCACTGGCGGCCCGATGCCGTGTATTGGACCGAATCCGATTTGTGGCTGGGCATGTTGGGGGCGTTGAACCATCGCGCCCTGCCTGCCTTTTTGATCAATGCCCGCATGTCAGAGAGGTCTTATCGGGCGTGGCGCAAGGCACCAAGGGAGATTGGGCGTATCCTGTCCACCTTTTCCGTCATCCTCGCCTGTGATCCTGTGTATCAGGATCGTTTTGAAACGCTGTCAGGACAAAAGGTTGTTGTGACGCCCGATATGAAATATGACGTGCCGCCCCCTCCGTTTTCAGAGGCAGATCAACAGGCCCTGCAATCCATGCTTGGGACATCCCCCCTTTGGATGGCGGCCTCCACCCATGATCCTGAAGAGGCCCTAATCCTGACGGTGCATCAGCGTCTGCGGCAGGATGTGCCCACCCTTCGCCTGATTCTGGCGCCCCGTCATCCCCATCGGCGGGACACTGTGCAAGCCTTGGCCGAATCCCAGGGCTTCCGCGTGGCCCTGCGCTCCCAGCAGGCAGATTTGGGGGACAGGGACATTTATCTCATCGATACCATGGGGGAAATGGATATGTTTTACAGGGTTTGCCCCTTGGTGTTTGTGGGGGGCAGCCTGATTCCCCATGGGGGGCAGAATGTTTTTGAACCCGCCCGTCACGGCTGCGCTGTGTTGCATGGCCCCAACATGGACAACTTCCCCCGCATGTGCACGGATTTGGGGGATGGTTTGGTGGCGGTTTCTGATCAGCAGGATCTGTATGCCCGCCTGCGGGATTTTTTGTTGCATCCGGATCATCTGGACCAGCAACAGGAAAAAGCCCGTCATAACGCCGCCCATCTGCGCGGTGCCGCCACCATGATTTACGAAAGAACCCATCGGCTATGGCACTAAAGGATTGGGTTTGGGCCAGCGGCCTATCGCGTCTGTTGCTGCCGCTTTCGTGGGTGTATCGTTTGGGCGGGGTTATACGCGCGGCTATGCTTAGGCCCCAGCGTGTCAAAAAACCCGTGATCTGTGTGGGCAATGCCGTGGTGGGGGGGGCGGGGAAAACCCCTGTGACGCTGGCGTTGGCGGAAATCTTAACAGCCCAAGGCCACCAGCCCGCCTTGGTTTACAAGGGCTATCAACGCACCAACCCCGCCACGTTGCGGGTGGACCCTGCGCGGCATACTTTGGCTGATGCGGGGGATGAGCCTTTGATGGCAGCGGCCTTTGCCCCCACGTTTGTGGGGAAAACCCGCTTGCGGGCGGCGCAAGCGGCGGCAGATTCAGAGGCGGACCTTTTGATTTTGGATGATGGCCTGCAAAACCCCACCCTGATTAAGGATCTGACCTTTCTGGTGATGGATACCCAATATGGTTTTGGCAATGGCCGCGTGTTGCCAGCGGGCCCCCTGCGCATGAGCCCCAAAGATGCCCTGCATCGGGCCGATGCGGTGATCCTGTTGGGGGATGGCCCCGCGCCCATAACGCCCAAACCCCTATTTCGGGCCCATCTGGTGTCCCTGTTGCCAGAGGCCCTGAAGGGCAAGCCTCTGGTGGCCTTTGCGGGTATTGGTCGTCCGGAAAAGTTTTTTCAGGGGCTGGGACATGCTGGCGCCACCTTGGTGGATACCCTGAGTTTTCCCGATCACCATGCCTATACCCCCGAGGACATCACCCTGCTGACCCGCTGCACCCCCGAGGGTGCCACCCGCGTCACCACCCAAAAAGACGCCGTGCGCCTGCCCCCCCATTTCGCCACCCCCATCCCCGCCCACCTGATCTGGGACGACCCTGAGGCCATTGCGGGGTTTTTGAGGGGACGGGTGTCGAGAGGTCATCCGTAAAAATCTGTTTCCAGCGCCTCCCCCATCACTTCCGAAACGTATCCAGAGAGATCACGTTGCTCGCACCCTTTTTGTCTTTGGATTTGGGGGAGGGGCTTGGGGGGGTATCCAGCGGTTGTACGGTGGCGGTCATGGGCTCGGTGGTGTGGTGGAATTGCAGGCCGAATTTGACATAGGGGTCGGCAAACCCCGTGATGGCATTAAAGGGAATGTGCAGGGTTTCCGGAATGTTGTTAAAGCTCAGGCACACACTAAACCCAATATCCGACACCACCAGATCGCTGTATTGATACTGCAAAACAATGGTCATATCGGTTGGGTATTTTTCCCGCAAATACGGGGGAATGACCACATGGGGGTCCGATGTGCGAAAGGTGATATAGAAATGATGATCCCCCAAAATCCCCTCGCGTGCAATTTGCCGCAGGACGGTTTCCACCACCCCGCGCAGGGCTTCCTCCACCAATGTGTCATAGGGAATAAAACTTTTCATTCGGCTCTCCTGGCTGTGGTCATCCTAACCCAAATATCTTTCCAGTGCGTAAAAGATTCTTTTAGGCGCCCTTGGATTCTGCCGCCACCAAACTGGCAAAGGCCCCAGCGGTCAGGATTTCCGAAACACTGGCCCCGATGGACACAATTTGCGCGGAATCCTGCAGGCCAAACAACAGGGGCCCGATGATGGTGCCATCGCCCAAGGTCTGCAGCAGGGTCGATGAAACGTGCGCCGTATGCAAAGCCGGCATGATCAGCACGTTGGCCGTGTCCGTCAAGCGGCAGAAGGGATAGCGTTTCAGCCCCTCTTTGGTCAAGGCCACATCCGCCGTCATTTCGCCGTCGTATTCAAAATGCACATCCTCTAGGGCCATCAGTTTGACGGCTTCGCGGATGCGCTCGCCGCGCTCGCGCATGGGGCTGCCAAAGTTGGAATAGGACAAAAAGGCCACGCGGGGGGTGTGCCCCATGCTTTTGGCCAAATCCGCCGTTTGTTTGGCAATTTTCACCAACTGCGCCGCCGAGGGCATTTCATGAATCGACGTATCCGCCACAAACAACAGATGCCCCCGATGCACCAGCAGCATGGTACCGCTGACTTCCCCCCCAGGGCGCACGTCAATGACGCGGCGAATGTCGTTGTATGTGGTGGCATAATCCCGCGTGACACCAGACACTAAGCCATCCGCTTCACCTTCGGTCACCAACAAAGAGGCAAACACGTTCCGCCCCCGCATGACCATACGGTAACAATCCCGCAGCAAATGCCCCTGACGTTGCAATTTTCGGTACAGGTGCTGCACCATGGCCTCGGTTTTAGGGAAGGTTTGGGGGGTTAGGATGGTGATGCCCTCCAGATCAATGCCCTCGGCTTTGGCGCGGGCCAAACAGCGGCCTTCTTCGCTTTCTACCAAAATGGGGGTCCCGTAACCGTTGGCTTTAAAAGACAGCGCGGCCCGCATGACGTTGGGCTCTTCGCCTTCGGCAAAGACAATGCGTTTGGGGCTGGCCTGAATGCGGCTGTACACCGAATGCATCAGGGTTGCGGTGGGGTCCAGACGGGCCGACAGGCTGCGGGCGTAACCCTCAAGATCATCAATACCGCGTCGGGCGGCGCCGGTTTCCATGGCGGCTTTGGCCACGGCCACAGGAATGTGGGAAATCAAACGGGGATCAAAGGGCACAGGAATAATATACCCAGGACCAAAGCGCAGCCTGCGCCCCGCATAGGCCACAGCCACTTCGTCGGGCACATCTTCTCTGGCCAGATCGGCGATGGCTTGGGCGGCGGCCATTTTCATGGCCTGATTGATGGTTTTGGCGTGAACATCCAGCGCCCCACGGAAAATGTACGGAAAGCCCAGAACGTTGTTCACCTGATTGGGATAATCGGACCGCCCCGTGGCCACAATGGCGTCGGTGCGGACTTTGGCCACCTCTTCGGGGGTGATTTCGGGGTCGGGGTTGGCCATGGCAAAGACAATGGGGTTTTTGGCCATGCTGGCGATCATATCGGCATTCACGGCGCCTTTTGATGACAAACCGATAAACACATCCGCGCCCTTTATGGCCTCGGCCAAGGTGCGCAGCGGGGTGTCCACGGCGTGACGCTCTTTCCATGGGTTCATATGCTCGCTGCGGCCTTTGTAAATCACGCCCTTGGTGTCGCACAAAATGCAGTGTTCGTGGGGCAGGCCCATGTCCTTGATCAATTCAATACAGGCAATGGCCGCCGCCCCTGCGCCGTTGACCATAATTTTGGTGTTTTGAAAGGTCCGGTTTGTCAAATACAGGGCATTGATCAACCCCGCCAGCGTGATGATGGCCGTGCCGTGTTGATCGTCGTGAAAAACGGGGATATCCAGCAGCTCTTTGAGTTTCTCTTCGATGATAAAGCACTCCGGCGCCTTGATGTCTTCAAGGTTAATCCCCCCAAAGGTATTGCCGAAATAGCGGACGCTGTTGATAAAAGTTTCGGGGTCTTGGGCATCCACCTCAATATCAATGCCATCGATGTCGGCGAAGCGTTTGAACAAAACGGCCTTGCCCTCCATCACGGGCTTTGATGCCAAAGATCCCAGATTGCCCAGCCCCAGCACCGCCGTGCCGTTGGACACCACCGCCACAAAGTTCCCCTTGGCCGTGTACAGATACGCATCCGATGGATTTTTTTGAATGGCCAAACAGGGAATGGCCACCCCAGGGGAATAGGCCCGCGCCAGATCATCCTGCGTCATCAGGCTTTTGGTGGGGGAAATTTCAATTTTCCCAGGTTTGCCATGGGCATGGAAATCGAGGGCTTCTTGGTCGGTGATTTTGACGCGCTGACTCATGATGACGGTGATCCTTAATGTTTTCCCTGAAAGGACCGACACCCTAGCAAGAATTAAAACGCTTGGCAATTTTTTGTCCATGGTCTTTGGGCTTTTTAATTTCTATACATCGTCATACCGGACAAGGGAGCGCAGCGACCGATGATCCGGTATCCAGCGCCACTGTCAAAAGGCGTAGCCTTTTGCCTTTATTCTAAAAAATCTAAGGAACAAAACGCTTCGCGTTTTGGCATTTGCGCTGGATTCCGCCTCGGCGCTCGCTATCGCTCGCTGGGCCGGAATGACGCAGAATCGTTAGGTTTTGGCAGAAATGAACAGCCCTGAATTTTTTGTCCATGGTCTTTGGGGGTGATTTTGCTAAAGTGAAAAAAACCTAAACAACTGAGCCCCCCATATCCGAACACAGCATGATTTGGCAGTATTTTGCACCCCTCAGCCGGTCGTGCGCGGGGGCG
>JBJTVN010000147.1:0-2635 GCA_046081225.1 Alphaproteobacteria bacterium | reverse complement strand
CATAGGGAATCCCTTTGGTTTGGGGGGGACCGTGACGGCGGGGATCATTTCGGCGCGGGCGCGGGATATTCAGGCTGGACCCTACGATGATTTCATCCAGACCGATGCGGCCATCAATCAGGGGAACTCTGGTGGGCCTTTGTTGAATCAGGATGGGCAGGTTGTGGGGATTAACAGCGCGATTTTTTCCCCCTCGGGCGGCAGTGTGGGGATCGGGTTTTCTATTCCCGCCAACATGGCCCGTCCTGTTATTGATCAGCTCCGTACCAAAGGCAAAACCGAACGCGGTTGGTTGGGTGTGCGGATTCAGGATATCACGCCCGATCTTGCCGAGAGCCTGTCTATGGATAACACCGACGGCGTCCTGATCGCCCGCGTGAATGAAAACAGCCCCGCCGCCAAAGCCGGCATCGAAGACGGCGACGTCATTGTGCGCTATGATGGTCATGACATTAAGGTCTCAAAAGACCTACCCCGTCTGGTGGCCGCCACCCCCGTGGGTAAGACGGTTACGCTGGACTATGTGCGCGATGGGTCCCGCCGCACCACGAGTGCCAAAATCGAACGTCTGGAGGATGCGGAGATGGCAGAGGACGCCGGCCTCCCCAAAGACGACCAAGGGCAACAATCCCGTGTCATCCTGTATGGGATGCATCTGGTGGCGTTGACGGATCAAAACCGCCAAGCCTATCAGATCCCCGAAAGTGTACAGGGGGTTTTGGTCAGTCGTGTGGAGCCCAACAGCGAGCTGTATCAGGCCGGCATCCCTCAGGGCACGGTGATCCTGAGTGTATCCCGTGATCGCGTCACCACCCCCCAGCAGGTTGTGACGTTGGTGGAGACCCTGAAAAAGCGGGGCAATCGCTCTTTGCTGATGCAAATGCGCCTGCCAGAGGGTTCCCAGTTGTTTGTGGCCCTGAATGTGGCGGCGTCAAAAAATCAATAAACACAACAAAGGATAGGGGATATGACAACCTCTGCAGAGACCCTTTTTGGGACAGATGGCATTCGGGGCTTAGCCAATACGGGGCCCATTACGCCCCAAAATCTGATGAATGTGGCGGCGGCGGTGTCTTTGTGCCTGAAGCGGGGCAATCATCGTCATTTGGCCATTATTGGCAAAGACACCCGTTTGTCGGGGTATATGATCGAGCCTGCCCTAGTGGCGGGTTTTTCCGCCATGGGGGTGGATGTGATTACCACAGGCCCCCTGCCCACACCGGCGGTGGCCAAGTTGGTGCGCTCTATGCGGGCGGATTTGGGGGTGATGATTTCGGCGTCCCACAATCCCTATCATGACAATGGGGTGAAGTTTTTCGGATCCGATGGGTTTAAACTCAGTGATGATGCCGAGGCCGAGGTGGCCCGTCTGGTGAATACCGATTTATCAGACCATTATGCCCAGCCCCACGCCATGGGGCGCGTGCGCCGTATGGAGGACAGCATCGGGCGGTATATCGAGGCCGTGAAAATGACCTTTCCCCGTGGCCTGCGTCTGGATGGACTGCGTTTGGTGGTGGACTGCGCCCATGGGTCGGCTTATAAAATTGCCCCCACCATTTTTTGGGAATTGGGGGCGGAGGTGTGCAGTCTGGGGGTGTCCCCCGATGGCTTTAACATCAATGCCCAGTGCGGCAGTTTGCACCCAGAGCAGCTGTGCGCCCGCGTGATCGCCGAAAAAGCCGATTTGGGCATTGCCCTGGACGGTGATGCGGACCGTTTGATTTTGTGTGATAAAAACGGCACCTTGATCAATGGGGATGCCATTTTAGCCATCATTACGGGGTATTGGTACGAACAGGGCCTGCTGCGCGGGGATGGGATTGCCGCCACGGTGATGAGCAATATGGCGCTGGAGCATTTCCTCTCCACCCTGAATCTGAAACTGTACCGCACCCCCGTTGGCGACCGCCACGTGGTGGAGGCTATGCGGCAAAACGGCCTAAATTTGGGCGGCGAGCAATCTGGCCACATCATTGTGGGTGAACATGCCACCACGGGCGATGGGTTGATCGCCGCCCTTCAGGTTTTGGCAGTGATGCAGCAGCATAATCTGGACAGCACCGCACTGGCCCATATCCTGAAGCCCTTTCCCCAAAAAATCCGCAATTTAAAAAATGTGGACAAAAGTCTGTTGCAAGATGCCACCGTGACCAAGCGTCTGGAGCATTTGCAGGACAAAGTTTCAAAAACCGCCCGCCTTGTCGTGCGTCCTTCTGGCACCGAGCCCCTGATTCGGATTATGGTGGAATGTCAGGATGAAGAGAAGCTGGATCCCCTGCTGAATGAAGCGGAATCCATCCTGTTTGACGGCAAAGTCAATAAACTGCTGAATCCCGAGCGTTCGGTTGAGGCCGCGTCTTAGCCCCCAAGGACCTATCCCATGCCCTACAACCCCCAAAACATCTTTGCCAAAATCCTACGGGGGGAGATTCCCTGTCGGAAGGTTTACGAGGATGACCATATTTTGGCCTTTCATGACATTCACCCCCAAGCCAAGGTTCATATTCTGGTGATTCCTAAGGGCGAATATATGGATATGACCGATTTTTCCCAAAACGCATCCGAAGGGGAGATTGCCGCCCTGTTTCGTGCGGTGGGGAAGATTGCCAAGGAACATGATCTTGAGGCCTCT
>JBJTVN010000146.1:0-2160 GCA_046081225.1 Alphaproteobacteria bacterium | reverse complement strand
CCAACACCCCGCCCAAAAAAGCCCCCCCCACGCCCCCAGCACCCGCTGGCCCGATTTTTCCCCCAAGTTACCCCCGCGGCCATCGGTGGTGGTGTTGGGGTAGGGGGGGGATGGTGATTAGGGCGTGGGGAAGGGGGAGTGGAGAAGATTATGTTCCCTCTCCCCAACGGGGAGAGGGCGATTTCCACGCACCACGCCCTACTCACTCACCATAGGGCGCAGGCTGCCGAATAAACCTTCCGTCTCATCTTCGGGACCGGCGGCGAAATACAGGGCGTTTTTGTCGCCCAGACTTTCCCCGTTGCCAAACAACAGGCCCCAGACTTTGTCAATAACCACAGGCTGGCCCTTAGCATCCCTTAGATAATCCATAAAGGTGCGAGTTTTGGGATCAAAGGCCGCAATGGTGCCCGAATTGGCATCCCCGAAATTGGCCACCAACAGATGCCCAGACAGGGCCCCAAAGCCTTCTTTGGGCGCAAAGACAATTCCCCACGGGGCGCTGAGTTTGCCACCGTCATCCCAGATGGCCACCTGTTTGCCGTTCTCAGTAAACTCCACCACGCGGCCCAGGCCGGGCTGGGTGGTGTCTTCTTCCCCAACGAACAGGGCGCCGGATTCACAGGTTTTTTTGGCCACTTCCTCCGCCGGACACCCTTGGGTTTTGGCGTAGGTGACAAACAAACGATAATCGCCCGCCGGTGTTGTTAACCCATGAATGTTAAAGGGCGCATATTCCCCCGCATCCACTGTGCCGTTTTTGTTGGTATCAAAGGGGTTATCAAACACCACATTCACCGGTTGAAACGCCGCATCAAAGGTATGAATACGCGGGTTTTGCCCAAAATCCGCCGCATACAAACGGGTGCCCGCCTGATTTACGGCCAGACCAAAAAACTGGGCGCCCTCTTTGGACGCATCCACCACCGTCACGGCCTCGCGCGGCCAGTCAAAGGTCCCATCGGGTTTTTTGCGCTCGGTCCACGCGGACAGAATCCCGCCGTCTGAGGAAAACAGGAACTTGGCCCCCGCCGTGATGGGCTCCGCCCCCGCAACAGACTGGGTAATCACAAAGCTGTTTTTGTTGCCGTTAAACACAACCCCCGTGGAAACGTTATCCTTCCCCCCCACCGGCAGCGTGATGTGGGTTAGGGCGTCTTGGTGGAGGGTGCGCAATTTGGAATCCGGCGATTGATGCACATCTCCGACATACTCAAAGCTGATATCCGTCCCCGTGACCCAAAAATGCCCCCCCGCGCCCGCAGGTCGAATGGCAATCCCCCACGCGTTAATCAGTTTCGGATCCACAAAATCCGCGCCATATTTGGCATCATTGGCCACAAGGTTTTTTTGAACATAGGCATTCCCCTCCGCCGCCACCGCAGCAGACACCGACAAAACCGTCACAAGGGCCGCCGCCCCCAAAACACCAGACACACAACGCATGACGAACACTCCTTGGTAAAAATCATCGTGATATTGCGAATCATTCGCAATTTGTAATTGACATATAACATCGGGTGATTTAAGGGTCAAGGCAAATGTTCTGCAGGACTTCAAAAAATTTAAAGTATTGATTAATTACATTCTATGACGAAAAACCACAAGAAATCAATGCATCTTCTTTTGGATGGATTAAATAACCTATGCGAAATGTATTTGGAGGCTTTGTGGCATGTGGTAACATTCCAGCCCTTAACAAGGAATTCTTCCACCATAACGTCACAGACTGTTCGCAGAGCTCTTGCCACAATAGCAGCGATACAGGTATCATTTCACCACCAAAACTCCTCAGCAATTCTTAAACGTTTCGGCATCCATCCAAAGTTTGCTAAAGCCTTTGTAGCTTCCCTTGTGGCTGCATCTGGTGTGGTCTCTTTAACAAATAACCCGCCTAAAACCCCGCCAGAGCTTTGTGTTTTGATCAGTGCTTGTTTATTGCCCCTAGCCATGCACTATCATCACAAAAACCAATCCAACAATAATTTATCCAATAAAGACAAAATTATAAAAGCAATAGGGTTTTCAGGACATGTTCTAGCGGATGCCATGATGATTGCAATGGGTGTTGTTTTGAGTGCAGGCTCTGGCAATTTGATCCATGAAGGCCTCAGCCCTGCCCTAACAGATAAAATTGCAGATGTTTGGGTGGTGGGTGTG
>JBJTVN010000145.1:0-2475 GCA_046081225.1 Alphaproteobacteria bacterium | reverse complement strand
GAAATGTCCCCAGCGGAAAGACTGGATTGCCACGCCTCCTGCGGAAGCTCGCTATGACGCTCTGCGTAAATCCTAAAGAAAAACAATGCTGTTACCCCAACGCCCCCCAAACCTCCGCGGATAGGGCCACAAAGGGGGGGTTTTCCAGGGTTTTGGAATCATATCTCAGGGGGGTGCCTGCGGCGTCCATGACCATGCCGCCCATGGCCCTGAGCAAGGCGTCGCCTGCGCAGGTGTCCCACATCATAGTGCGGCCTGGGCGGGGATAGATATCGGCCTGATCCTGGGAGATCCGGCAAAATTTCAGGGAACTGCCGGCATGCAGCTCTGTGGTCACACGGGCCACAGGGGCGATTTTGTCCAAAAAGACCTGGGGGGAGGCCTTGGTCTGCCGGCTGGTAATCATCCGCAGCTGATTCAGAGGGCGGGTGCTGGCCCGCAGGGGGGTTGCGATGCCATCCCGTCCCATCATACAGGACCCACGGCCTTGGCGGCCAAAGAACAACAAACCCTCCACAGGAATATACACCATCCCAAAGATGGGGTCGCCCTGATGAACCAACCCGATGTTGACGGTGAATTCGTCGGTATGGCTCAGAAATTCCCGCGTACCATCCAGCGGATCCAATAACCAAAAGGTTTCGTGGGACACCTGCAGGGGCAGCGTCCCCTCAGAGGCCTCCTCCGCCAAAATGGGAAACACTTGGGGCAAGGCGCTCAGGGTGGCGGAAACAATAGCCTCCGCTTCTTTATCGGCCACGGTGGAGGGGGAACCATCGGCCTTCACCTCAGGGGTCAGGTCCGCTTTGTAATGGCGCAAAATCAAATCCCCCGCATCAAAACAGGCAGACACCAACCGCGGCAAGCTGTCATCCAAAAAGGCATGCAACGTCACGATGTTTCCCCACGACGATTGTCTGTATCCCCATTTTGAAAAAACGGCAGGGCCATTTGCACATACCCCACAAAACTGTGCATGGTTAATACGGCGGCCACCACCAACAGGACTTCGCCGATGATGTTGATGGTTTCATCATTGCGGGCAAAACCCAGCAACAGCAAGGTTATGGCCAGAAATTGCACAGCGGTTTTCATTTTGGCAATCCATGTCACGGCCACGGGATGGCCTTTGTGGGCCATGGCCTGACGCAGGGCCATGATGCCCACCTCTCGCCATAAAATACATAGGGCGGCAAAAACGGAGACCATACTCAACTGGCCCTGAAAAATCAACATAATCATGGCGCTGAGTGTCAGCAGTTTATCCGCCACCGGATCCAAAAACGCCCCCAAATCCGATGTTTGATTCAGCTGGCGGGCCAAAAACCCATCCAGAAAATCCGTCAGGGCCGCCGCCACAAAAATCACCAACGCCCCATAAGCCGCCCAAGAAAAGGGCAAAATCATCAACACAAAAAACAACGGCAGAATCGCCAACCGCGACACCGTCAAAATCATGGGCAAAGTCATGGCGCCTCCCTGTGGCTTTTTTGAAAAAAGCCATTATGGGAACCTGCGGGGCGTTTGTCCAGTTTTCCCTTTTTCCCTTATCTAAAAAAAATCCCCGCTCTCTTTCACGTTATCTTAACGGATACACCCTAAAGTTGGATTATCTAATGAATAAACGCTTTGGTTGTTTTTGGGGTGGTTTATGCAGTTACCTGTTGATATGGGATTGTTTCAGGCGCGAGAGCTTTTGGGCTGGCTTCACAAAGCCCTGGCGGATACGCCGGTGCGTCAGACGTATACGCTGGATGCCAGCCAAGTGGGGAAAATTTGTACCCCCGCGGTTCAGGTGTTGATTGCCGCGGCCCTGACATTTCAAAAGCAAAGCAAAATTTTGCGTTTGTCCTATCCCTCCACCGTGATGGAGCGGGCGTTTTCGGACCTTGGCTGCCAAAGTCTCTATCACCAAATGACGGAGTCCTAATCCTTATGTCAAAAAACATTTTAGCCGTTGATGATTCTAAAACCATGCGGGACATGGTCAGTTTTGCCTTAACCGAGGCCGGATTTTCCGTCACCACCGCCGATGATGGCGTGCATGGGTTAAAGGTTGCCCAAGAGGGCCTGTTTGATGTCATCATCACCGATATCAACATGCCCAACATAGACGGGATCACGCTGATTGGCCATTTGCGGGCTCTGGCGCAGTATCAGAGCATCCCCATTCTGATTTTAACCACCGAATCTGAACAGGGCAAACGGGATCAGGGAAAAAATGCCGGTGCCACAGGATGGATCGTCAAACCCTTTAATCCTGAAAAGCTGATTCAGGTTGTCAACAAAGTGGCCGCATAAAGGATCAATCATCATGGACATGCAATCCTTTCGCAAAACATACTTCGAAGAATGTCAGGAACGCCTGCAGGAAATCGAAACCTTGCTTCTCTCTTTGGAATCAGGGGATTATCAGGACGAGCACCTGCACGCTATTTTCCGGGCCGCGCCCCCCTTAATGGAGTGCACGGCCCG
>JBJTVN010000144.1:0-5232 GCA_046081225.1 Alphaproteobacteria bacterium | reverse complement strand
CGTTATATTTTACGCGCTGATATTTCTGTGATGACGGGACAGGTGACCACACTGGAAAAACTGGCCCAGAAACAAACGATCTTGATCGAAAAAGGGGTCCGGATCACAGGCGTCATGGGACCCAATTATTATGTCAATAATCTGAATGCCATCAAGGGGGATTTGCTGAAAACCGCATCCCAAAACGGATTGCAGGCAGCCAAGGATTTTGCCGCCGCTACGGGGGCCAAGGTCGGTGCCCTGAAGGATGCCCAGCAAGGGGTCATTACCATCAGCGGAGCCTCTTTGGGGGATAACGATGTGACCCAGCTGGACAAGCGCGTGCGGGTTGTGTCCACTTTATCCTTTTATCTGGATTGATTATGACACGTTTGCATCATCGGCCCGCGGATCAGCTACGCGAGGTTGTGTTTGTTCCCCATTTCACCCCCTTTGCCGAAGGGTCCTGCCTGATAAACATGGGGCATACCCATGTTTTGTGCAATGTGACGGTGGAAGAACGCGTGCCCCCTTTTTTAAAAGGCACGGGAAAAGGGTGGATTACAGCAGAATACGGGATGTTGCCCCGCTCTACCCACACCCGCACAGAACGGGAAGCAGCCAAGGGCAAAGTTTCAGGACGCACCATGGAAATTCAGCGTCTGATCGGGCGGTCCCTGCGCAGCGTGTGTGATTTATCCCTGCTTGGGGAGCGTCAGATTCGTTTGGATTGTGACGTGATCCAGGCCGATGGGGGAACACGGTGCGCCGCCATCACGGGGGGCTTTGTGGCCCTGCATTTTGCCCTGCAGGGGATGGTTCAGGCGGGAAAAATCAAAACGATGCCCCTTTCGGAATCCCTAGCCGCCGTGTCCTGCGGCATTTGTGAGGATCAACCCCTGCTGGATCTGGATTATGCCGAAGACAGCACCGCCCACGCCGATGCCAATTTTGTCATGACCGATTCCGGAAAAGTCATTGAGGTGCAATGCACCGCCGAAGCGGCTCCCCTGGATTGGTTCCACTTTGAGGCCCTGTACCAGCTGGCGCGTGGGGGCCTATCGGTTCTTTTGGAAAAACAAAAAGAGGCTTTGTTGGTATGTCGTCCAAAACCCTGAGCCATCTGGTGATTGCCACCCATAATCTGGGAAAATTTGTTGAATTTCAGGATTATTTTTCCCCCTATCCCATCACCTTGTACGATGCCAGCGCCTTTAACCTGCCCGAGCCAGAGGAAACGGGGACAACCTTTGTGGATAATGCCCTTTTAAAGGCACGCGCGGGGGCGGCCCGATGCCCCTACCCTGTTTTATCCGATGATTCGGGGTTGTGTGTGCGGGCTTTGCAGGGGGCCCCGGGGATTTTTTCAGCCCGCTGGGCGGGGGAAAACAAGGATTTCAAGCAAGCCATGACCCGCGTTTGGGAAACGCTGTCATCCCAAAAAGCCACGGATTTTCGGGCGTCTTTTGTCTGCGCTTTAGCGTTGGTGTTTCCCGATGGGACGGAATCGGTTTTCGAGGGATCTGTGGCGGGCCGCATCACGTGGCCCCCTCAGGGGGATAAGGGCTTTGGGTACGATCCCATCTTTACCCCCAACCACCACCTGCAAACCTTTGGGGAAATGGATGCCAGCAAAAAACACTTCATCAGCCACCGCGCCGATGCCATGCGCAAATTGATTGCGGCGTATTGTACGGTTTAGGGTTATAATCTTTCTGTTCACAGGGCTGTTCATGTCTAAGGATAAAGAAAGGAAAAGGCGGGGCGGGGCAATCGGAGGACGGAGGACAGAGGACCGAAAAATTCCGTCTTCCGTCCTCGGTCTTCTGTCTTCCGAATGAGGCGAAGCGTACCCCTTGACCTCCCCCAGAAATCTGCTGGGTGGGAGCCTTTTCCGGAAGCGCTAAGAACAGGGCTCCCACCCACGCATTTTTCTTTCTTTGTCAAGGGGTTCGCTTCGCCGAGGCAGAAAAAATCATCCTCGGTGGGCGGAAATCGGATGACCGAAGACAGAGGACAGATAAAATTTTCCGTCTTCTGTCCTCCGTCCTCTGATATCCGTCCCCCCGCCCCGTTCTTTCCCATCACCTTTTTAGAAATGAACAGACCTGCTTCTGTTCAATCCCCACCTTGACAACCCCGCCCACACCCCCATAATCGGGGCATGAACCAGACTAGCCCCACCCCATCCCTAACCCCCATGATGGCCCAGTATCAGGCCTTTCAGGATCAACACTCCGATTGTATCGTGTTGTTTCGGATGGGGGATTTTTATGAGGTTTTTTTTGAAAACGCCAAAGTGGTGGCGGACTGTCTGAAAATCCAGTTGACGGAACGCAACAAAAACCGCGACAACGCGGCAGCCATGTGCGGGATTCCTTGGCATCAGCTGTACGCCTATGTGCCTATGCTGCTGGAGGCCGGCCACAAAGTCGCCATTGCCGAACAAATGGAAACCCCAGAAGAAGCCGCCCTGCGCACCGGAGGCAAAGACAAAGTGTTGCTGCGGCGGGAGGTCATCCGTGTCCTCACCCCAGGCACGGTCATTGAGGAAACCCTGCTGTCCCCCGTGGCGTCCCATTTTTTGTGCGCTCTGGCGTTTCACAGGGGGCAAGTGTCGGTGGCCTGGGGGGATGTGTCCACACGGGATGCCTTTGTGCAAACGGTGCCTGCGGGACAATTGATCAATCTGTTGTATGTTTTGGATCCCAAAGAGATTTTAATTCATGAACAGGATATGCGGGATCATCTGGACCCACTGTTCAAAACGGCCCGCAAAACCAGCCTGAGCCCCCAGCCCGCCAGTCTGTTTTTTCTGCCCCGTGCCCAGCGGGCATGGCAGACCCTGTATCAAACCCAAGACCTGTCCGTGTTTGCCCCGTTTCAAGAGGGAGAAATCATCGCCTTTGGGGTGATGCTGCAATATCTGGGCACCACGGGATGCGGTGTGGCCCTGAATCCCCCCCAACCGATTCGGCTGGAGGACACCCTACGCTATGACATGGCCACAGCCAGAAATCTGGAGCTGTTCCATGCCCAGCACGGGGGCAAGGCCGGCAGTCTGTTGTCGGTTTTGGATCATTGCCAAACGGCGGCGGGGCATCGGTTGTTAAGGGACCATTTGATGCGGCCCTCCCTACAGGCCCCAGAGATTCTGGCCCGCTGGGATGCTGTGGATTATGGCAGGCATCATCCCGATTTTGCCCGTCAGATGGGGGAAAAAATGGCGGGACTGGCGGATGTGCGCCGTGTGTTAACGCGCTTGGGCGCGGGGGTGGGCCAGCCACGGGATTTGATTGCCCTGATGCAGACTTTGGCAGGGTGCGCCCATATCAAAGCCTTTGCCGCCCATTATCCCGCCCCGCCCCCTTTGCTGGCAGAGGCTTTGGCCCCTCTGCCCAGTTACAGTGCTTTGGGACAAACTTTGGAGGAAGCCCTGAATCCCGATCCCACAAAAACCCTGCGGGATGGGGGCGTGATCCGCACGGGATACCATGGCCAGTTGGAGGCCCTGCGGGCCTTTGCCGCCCAGGGGGAGGGGCACCTGCGGGACATCGAAGCCCGCTATCAAACCCTGTATCCCAAAGCGGGTCTGCGTTACAAAACCAACAACCTCCTAGGGGCCTTTTTGGAATGCGCCCCAAAGAATGCTGAGGGATTGCCCAAAGACCTGTTTATCCACCGACAATCGCTGGCCAATGCTGTGCGGTATACCACGGTGGAAATGCAAGAGATCGAATCCCGTCTTTCCCGCAGCACGGCAGAGGCTCTAGCCCTAGAAAAGGACCTGTTTGCCACCCTGACGGCGCAGGTGCTGGCCGAGGCCCCTGCCCTGATGGCCATGGCCGATGGGGTGGCGTTGCTGGATGTGCTGTTAACCCATGCCCGCAATGCCATAACCCATCAATGGTGCCGCCCTGTGGTGGTGCCAGAGCCGTCTTTAGTCATCACCGCGGGCCGCCACCCCGTGATCGAAGCCCGCCAGCATCACCAGCGGTTTGTGCCCAACGATACCCACCTGCGGCCCAGCAGTGGTATGGTGATTTTAACCGGTCCCAACATGGCGGGGAAAAGCACCTATCTGCGTCAAAATGCCCTGATGGTGATTATGGCGCAAATGGGATCCTTTGTGCCCGCGCAGGCCATGACGTTTGGGCTGTGTGATCGGGTGTTCTGCCGCGTGGGGGCGGCGGATGATGTATCCAGCGGAAAATCCACCTTTATGGTGGAAATGACGGAAACGGCCACCATTCTGCATCAGGCCACCCCGTCGTCTTTGGTGATTATGGATGAAATGGGGCGGGGAACGGCGACCTTTGATGGGTTATCGCTGGCATGGTCAACCTTGGAATACCTGCACGATGGGCGGCGGCCCCGCACGTTGTTTGCCACGCATTACCATGAACTCAGCGATTTGCCCCAAACCCACCCAGGCCTGCGCTGTATGCAAATGGATGTGGCGACGATGGGGGAGGACATTCAATTCCTGCATAGCCTCTCCCCCGGGGCGGCGGCCCATTCTTACGGCCTGCATGTGGCCCAGCTGGCGGGCGTGCCAAAGCCCGTGATTGCCCGCGCCCGCGTGATCCTGAAAACGCTGGAACGCCTGCGGGAACAGGCCCAAACCCAGCCCTCATTTTTGCCCGCGCCAGACCCTGCATCATTGGCAGAGCCTCGGCATCCTGTTCTTTTGGCCTTGTCCGATATAGACCCCGATAGCCTCACCCCCCTGCAAGCCTTGGGGCTGATCAGTGCGTGGCGGGGGATGGTTTAGGGGGGGGAGTGATGCGTAGATGGTAGGCCTTCCGTTCCCTGATAGCAGCGGAAAACCCAAATTTTAAGAGATGCGTTTAAGGCAGATTTGAAATTTTAGAGATTTTATCCACACGGATGGATGACGAAGACGAACAGCCATAGACTAACCCTTTGAAGTTTATCCTCTGTCTTACCGCCCCCACTTATCCCACAACGGACCGAACAGCGGCGATGATATCGGCAATTTGGGGCAAGGCCAGACGTTCCAGATTGGCGGCGTAGGGCAAGGGGACATCTTTCCCCGTTACCCGCACAACGGGGGCATCCAGATCATCAAAGGCCAGCTCCATCATCTGGGCCGCCAGTTCGGATCCGATACCGGCGTAGGGCCAGCCTTCCTCTACACTCACCAGACGGTTGGTTTTTTGCACAGAGGTCACCAGCGTTTGGGTATCCAAGGGGCGCAGGGTCCGCAAATCAATCACCTCCGCATCAATG
>JBJTVN010000143.1:0-1458 GCA_046081225.1 Alphaproteobacteria bacterium | reverse complement strand
CCCGATCACGGGCCACCCAGGCCATTTTGCCCCTGCGCGGAAAAATCCTGAACGTTGAGCGGGCCCGCTTTGACCGCATGCTGAATTCCGAGGAAATTGGCACACTCGTCACCGCCCTGGGCACTGGCATCGGGAAGGATGATTTCAGCGTTGAAAAATTGCGCTATCACAAAATCATCATCATGACCGACGCCGACGTTGACGGATCCCACATTCGCACGTTGCTGCTGACGTTTTTCTTTCGTCAAATGCCAGAATTGATTGCGGGTGGCTATCTGTACGTGGCCGAGCCCCCCCTGTACCGTGTGCAGCGCGGCAATTCCGAGGTTTACCTGAAAGACGAAGCAGCCCTGGACCGATACCTGCTAAGCAACATTGTGGATCATGCGGTGCTGACCCTGAGTGATGGCAGCCAGCGATCCGGCGGGGATGTGCGGGATGTTTTGGAAAAACTCAGGGCGTGCGAGGGGTCTTTGGAGTATCTGGGCCGCAAATACGGCCACAAAACGGCCTTTGTGAAATTGGCCATGCGGGGCTTGCTGGGCACAGAGGCCCTGTATCAGCACGAGGCTGTTTTAAACGCACTGAATGCAGGGGAAAACAACCTGTGGGCCCTGTCAAACAACGACACGGAGGGCCTGACCTTTCAACGCAACGAAGAGGGGATTTTGCGGACCTTGGTCCTCACGGTTGGCCTGATGCGATCCCACGAAGCGCAAAAATTAAACGCCGCGCGGGATACCCTCGTGTTGTTTGAAAACCCCGCCCGCTTAACCCTGAAGGAGGCCGTTCACCGCATCGACAATCCCATGGATGTCATCGCGGTGGGGTTTGAGCAAGCCAAAAAGGGCCTTTCCATCCAACGCTACAAGGGATTGGGGGAAATGAACCCCGATCAGCTGTGGCAAACCACCCTGGACCCCGCCGCCCGCAGCCTTTACAAAGTCCACGTTCACCACCACGACGAAGCCGAACAGCTGTTTTCCACCCTGATGGGCGACGTTGTGGAACCCCGCCGCGCCTTTATTCAGGACAACGCGCTGAAGGTGAAGCGGCTGGATGTTTAGGGTATAAATCGGATTGATCTCTTTCAGAAAAGATAGGATGCCTGCGCACGCATCAGTTACAGCATTCTCAAACATTCCATCACCGTAGGGGTCATCATGCGGGACTATAAAAATATCATCAAAGAAGCCGAATTGCTGGCCAGCAGCCCCGAGGCCGTGGTTGCCTATCTGAAAGAGCGGGATTCACAAGATGGTGATGATGAATTAGAACAGGCTCTGTTGAGGTTAAATCACCCCCTGATTGACTTGGCCTTGGCGCAGTATGGCCGTTCCCTTGATGTTCTGAAAACTCTGTTTCATCGGGGGCAGTTGCCTTTGAAGGTGGCTGTGTTGGCGAATCAATGTATAGCCATCACGAATTTGAATGAATTAAATTTTTAGTTTTGCTAGA
>JBJTVN010000142.1:0-4899 GCA_046081225.1 Alphaproteobacteria bacterium | reverse complement strand
TATGCGAACCGCCTGAACATCCCCCTGGTGGGCATGACGCGGGATACCCACAGTGCTTTGGGCCGCGCGTCGGATTATGTTCTGTTGATGCCGGCGGCCCAACATGCCTGCCCTTTGGGCTTGGCCCCCACCACCATGACCACCATGATGCTGGGGCTGGGGGATGCGCTGGCGGTGACGTTGCTGCAACGCCGCGGCTTTACACCGCAGGATTTTAAGGGGTTTCACCCCGGGGGCAAACTGGGGAAAAATTTACTCACTCTTGCCGATTTGATGCACACGGGCACCGCCATTCCCACCGTGAACCAAGGGGACACTATGCCCCATGTCATCATGGAAATGACCCAAAAACGCCTGGGGTGTACCGCGGTTTTGGATGAAAACAAAGGCCTCAGGGGCGTCATCACCGATGGGGAGTTGCGCCGGCAGCTAACGCCCGCCTTGCTGGGCCAAACCGCCCAAAGCATCATGCACCCCCATGTACGCACGTTGCGGCCATCGGTTTTGGTCAAAGACGCCTTGGAGTTCATGAACCGCCACCAAATCACCTCTGTTTTTGTTGTTGACGATGATGGGGTTTTGTGTGGCATACTGCACGTCCACGATTGCCTGCGGGCAGGGTTCGGAAAACAAGACTAAAACAAAAAATCCCATGGCACAAACCGCCAAACCTTTGCCCAAGGAAACCGCGCCCGCTGAGGCCTCTGGCGTTTTGTCCATTGTCCCACCCCCCCTAAAACCGGCCAATCAGGGAATATTTGTTGTCTTAAAGCCCAGAAACCATCGGGGGCTCGTCATGATTCGTGCGTTGTTGACCCTGTGTGTTTTCGGCATTGTCCTGTTGGGGCTGTATGTTTACCAGCCGGCACTCATCACCAAAACCATTCCTTTGGCCAATGTGTCCCTGATGGGCAATGATAATGCCGTCACGGGCGTGGTCATTCAGGGGGTAGATCCACAGCAAAAACCCTTTACCCTGCATGCCGCAAGTGCCCACGCCCCCACGCTGGAATCCGATGTGCTGCTGCACACCGTGCGGGCGGATTTCACAGTATCCCAGAACACCGTTCTGTCCCTGACATCAGATGAGGCCGTATTTAACCAAAACAATCAAACCCTCCATATGAAGGGCAATGTGGTCCTTCTGAAAGACCAGGATGCCTTTCGCCTGAAAGAACTCCTGATTGATCTGAAAACCCAGCAGGCCAACAGCTTTTCAGGGGTCAACGCCGCCCTGCCCATGGGCACCATCACCGCCGAGGGCCTGCGCATCACCGATCAGGGAAAAACCATTACCTTTCAGGGCAAAAGCCAATTCACGCGGGATACCCCCAGCCCTGCCAAAGCTGATCACCTGTGATGATTTTGCGGGGTTTGATTCTTGGGATGCTCTTGGCGGGGTCTGCCTTTGCGGCGGAGCCTGTTGTGCCCCCCTCCCCTTCCCCCGCCCCTGCTGGGGACACGGCGGGGCCTTTGCAACTCAACGCCGCCCAGAAGTTGCAATGGAAACCTGACGATCAAGCGCTGGAGGCCTCTGGTGATGTCCATCTAACCTATAAGGGCTTTGTTTTGCAGGCCCATCGGGCCCGCCTGCTTTATCAGGACACGCCGTCATCCGCCCCCCCGACAACCACGGCCCCCGCCATGGATCAAATTCGCGCCTTGGATTTACAGGGGGATGTGGTGTTTAACAATGCCCCCTATACCATCACCTGCCAGCGGGCCCAGTATCAGTTTTCCGACCAACGGTTGCATCTGACGGGGGATCCCGTTGTGGTGAAAAACGATACGGATACGGCCAAAATCTGGGGCACCCTGACGATGGATCTGGCCCAATCCCGCATGGATGGTGTGGGGCCCGTGCACCTTTCGCGGCAGAGTTATGACATCCAAGGCAACGATCTCACCCTGATGTTTTTGCCTTGGGATATCAACCAGCTCCAGAATGCCACCCTGAACACGGCCTCTTTGCTGCGAGATGTTGTGCTGATCCATCCCCAGCTGAATGTCACCGCCAACCATGGCCTGTATGATGCGGCGGGGCAAACCATCACCCTGACATCCAACGTTACCATCACCAGACAAAACAGCGTGATACGCACAGAACAGGCCGTTTTGGATTTAACCACGCGGCGGGTACGTCTGAAAAGTCCGAACCAACCCGTCACGGGCACCCTGCATGTCCCCGATTTTGAAAAAGACAAAACCCAGCCCAAGGATACCCCCTGACATGATCCACCCTGTTTCTGCCCCCTGTCTGGCCGGTTACCATCTGGAAAAAAGCTACGGCACAAAAACCATCGTGTCTGATGTCAGCCTGTATGTGCAAAGGGGGGAAATCGTCGGCCTGTTGGGCCCCAACGGGGCAGGGAAAACAACGTGTTTTTATATCATGAGTGGCCTGATTTACCCCAGCGCGGGGGGCATTGTGCTGGATGGTCAGGATGTCACGGCCCAACCCATTGACAACCGCGCCCGCCTTGGTCTGGGGTATCTGCCCCAAGAAAGCTCCATTTTTCGCGGGCTAACAGTGGCGGAAAACATCATGGCCATTTTGGAAATCACAGAGCCCCAAAAACCCCTGCGACAAAAAAAATTGGATCGCCTGCTTGAGGAATTTAAACTCACCGCCCTGCGGGGGGCCAAGGGCGAACTGCTCTCTGGCGGAGAGCGCCGCCGCACCGAAATCGCCCGCGCCTTGGCCGCCGATCCGTCCTATATTTTGCTGGATGAGCCCTTAGCCGGCATTGATCCCATCGCGGTGGCGGACATTCGGGATCTGGTGCACCAACTGAAAACCCGCGGCTTGGGGGTTTTGATTACGGATCACAACGTGCGGGAAACCTTGGCCATGGTGGATCGGGCCTATATCCTGCACAATGGCCAGGTCCTGCGCGAAGGCACACCCCAGCAAATCATCAACGACCCCACCGTGAAAAATGTCTATTTGGGGGAAAGTTTCGCTTGATGCCACCTTTGGGAGATTTTTGGCACACTTTTTGAATCTCTGAAAAGGACAAAAACCACATCCCCAATGGGAGATCACATCATGGACCACGCCCTAAACGCACTTTTAGATGACACCCTTCCTGCCTCAACGGCAGCCCCGCAGGATATTCTGCTGACCAATCATTTCGGGGATTTTGTGGTGCATGCGGATACCATCCTGACTTTTGATTATGGCATCATTGGATTTTCAGCATTCAAAACCTTTGCCTTGGTCAAATTGCCCCACGTGGACACCGAAACCCCCTTTCGCCTGCTGGTGTCGCTGGAGGAGCCCCATTTGTCCTTTATTGTTTTCCCCACCACCTGCCAGTCGCCCTTGATTGACAAAGAGGATGTGTCCGCCCTGTGTGATCGATACAAAATCACCCCCTCTGACCTGCTGCTTTTGCATATTGCCAGCATTCAAGAGGATGCCAAATTCGGCAACAAAATCACCCTGAATCTAAAAGCCCCCATCGTCATTGACGCCAGCACCCGCCGCGCAGAGCAGCATGTTTTCACCGACAAAGACTATGCCCTGCACTACCGCATGGATGGCCAACGCAAAACAGTTTAGGGGGTATCTTTCCCCCCCAGCAGGCCCTTTTCCCTGTAAAATTGTTCGGCCCCCGCATGCAGAGGGATCCCCCCCCCTTCCAAGGCCCGCCGTAAAATCATGGATTTTCCCTGATGATGCCCGTTGGCCATAAAGGCCTGCGTCGTGGGATGCCAAAACGATGCGGTCATGGCATGAACACGGGATAGGCTCTGGGTATCCGACACCAGCCACAACGCCGGAATGGCCAGCGTTTCCACGGCCTTTGTGTCAGGATAGTTTTTTTCCGCAATGTTTGCCCGACGATAAAACGTGGGATCCATCTTGGGCTGAAACGGTACCGGCAACAGACGCAGGGGCACCCTTTCCCCCAAATCCCAGAGGGCAGCCAAGGGCGTCCCCCCCACCAACAAAAACCCATCCAGTCTGCCTTTTTCTAAATCCTCAGTGACCTTTTCCAGCTTTAAAAATGCAGGGGTGAAGGTCTTCAAAGACACCCCATAATACGACAGCACAATGGGCATACTGGCGGCGGTTCCCGAAAAGGGCTCCCCCATGCCGATGGTGCGGCCTTTGATGGCTTTCAAGGTTTTGATGGGGCTGTTGGCCTTCACCACCCCATGAATCACGTCATTATACAAACGGGACACCAACCGCAAATGACGGGCAGGCCCCTGTTTTTTAAAGGGCCCCAACCCATAAAACGCATAATACGCCAAATCCGCCTGAACAATGGCGGATTCCATTTGCCCCTGCACCATCATCTGGATGTTTTCCATGGACCCCTCGGTGGACTGAGCCACAGCCACGAGGCCCGGCACGCCGCAGCTTCCCCCCTTGTCACAGGGACGCGACCCCTCTGGATTGCTGATGGCATTGGCCAACAATCCCCCCATCAAAAAATACGTGCCACTGCTGGTGCCCGTGCCAATGCGTAAAAAAGATTGTTCTTGGGCCCAAACAGGCAAACCCGACCAGAACAGCCCCATCAAAACAATCCAAAAAAAAGGGGAACGCCCCATAAGCCCAGCCCCTAACGCGACACCGCCTCTTGCAAAACCGTGCGTAAATCTTCGGCGCGGGCCTGACTGGCGGATCCCGTGATGACGATATCCTGCAGCGACAGGGGCTGACCATAAAACTGACGGGCCAAATCAGAACGGGCCCGAATGCTGGCCCCCTCTAATGACAATCCCGCATACAATCCGGCAGATTTGGCAATCACAATAAAATCGGTTTTTGATGACACATCGGTCCCCCTACTCAAGTTCGCCCCCACCGTGGCCACCGCGATGCCCGCATCACCACCAAAGCGAAAATGCCCCTCCAACACTTGGGACAGTTGCTCTTTGGAT
>JBJTVN010000141.1:0-9340 GCA_046081225.1 Alphaproteobacteria bacterium | reverse complement strand
TCCTGTGCCGTTTGATCAGGACGCTGCGCTCTGTTAAATCCAGAATCTTATTCTTATTCATACACACCTGATAACACATCCAAACCTATAAAGCTAGAGTTCAGTCGATAGGGGTATACGTCTGCAGCAGAGAGGGATAATCGGGAAAATAATAGGTAATCTCGGCCGTGGTTAACACGTGATGTTCGGGGCGAAAAAGGATTGTTGTGTCCATGATCCGATCCTCGTTGTTTTCCCAGATTGCCCCCTACCCGCTCAGTGTGGCTTTGGTGGTTTTGCGCGGGGCTTTTCTGGTGAGGGGGGCGGGATGCAAACTGCCCTCCCCAATATCAAAGTGCAAACGATCGTCTTTGAGAACAATGCAAACGTTCCCGCCTTTCACCAATTTTCCAAACAACAGCTCTTCGGCCAAGGGTTTTCGGACATGTTCCTGAATCACCCGCGCCAAAAGCCGCGCCCCATAATCGGGATCATACCCCTTGTTCGCCAGCCATGTGCGGGCATCGTCGCTGATATCGATGGTGACATCCTTGTCGGTCAGTTGGGCCTCTAATTCCACAATAAATTTATCCACGATGGTTTCAACGTGATCACGCCCCAGCTTTTTAAAGGAAATGATGGCATCCAAACGATTGCGGAACTCGGGGGTGAACAAACGATTGATGGACTCTTTTTCATCCCCACTTTGCCGCTCTTGCTTAAAGCCCAAGGCACTTTTGGACAATAAATCCGCTCCCACGTTGCTGGTCATGATCAAGATCACATTGTGAAAAGAAATGGCCTTGCCATTATGGTCCGTCAATTTTCCGTGATCCATCACCTGCAGCAAAATGTTGAACAAATCGGGATGGGCTTTTTCAATTTCATCCAACAGCAACACACAGTATGGACTTTGTTCCACTTTATCGGTCAGCAGGCCCCCCTGCTCAAACCCCACATACCCTGGGGGTGCCCCAATCAGACGGGACAGGCTGTGTTTTTCCATGTATTCGGACATGTCAAAACGCAGCAAAGGAATGTGCATCAAACTGGACAACTGACGGGCAACCTCGGTTTTTCCAACACCGGTAGGGCCGGTGAACAAATAACACCCTATGGGTTTTTCCGGATCCCGCAGCCCCGCCCGCGATAATTTGAGCGCCGCATCCAACTGATCAATAGCTTCATTTTGGCCAAAAATCACGGTTTTTAATGTGCTTTTGAGCAGATACAGCATCTCCTTATCGGTCTTGCTGATGGTTTTTTCAGGGATGCGGGCGATTTTGGCCACGATGGCCTCGATATCCCGACGGGCAATGATTTTTTTGCGTTTGGACGGGATTTGTAAATGCTGAGCCGCCCCCGCTTCATCCAAAACATCAATGGCCTTGTCTGGCAATTTCCGATCGTTAATATAACGCACCGACAGGGAAACGGCGGCTTTCAGGGCATCATGGGCATATTTCACCTGATGATGGGCTTCGTAATAGGGTTTTAGCCCCGTGATGATTTTCAGGGCATCGTCCTCTGAGGGTTCCGCCACATCAATTTTCTGGAAACGGCGCACAAGGGCGCGGTCCTTTTCAAAGTGCCCACGGAACTCTTTGTATGTGGTGGCCCCGATGCAGCGCAGCGTGCCACGGGCCAAAGCGGGTTTTAAAAGGTTCGATGCATCCATGGCGCCCCCACTGGTGGCCCCTGCCCCGATCAGGGTATGAATTTCATCAATAAACAAAATGGCGTTTTTCAGGCCCTCTAGGTAGTGGATCAGGTTTTTCAAACGTTCCTCGAAATCCCCACGGTAACGGGTCCCAGCCAGCAAAGCCCCCATGTCCAAACTGTAGATTTCGCAGTTTTTTAAAACGGCGGGCACGGTGCCTTCGACGATGTGACGGGCAAGGCCCTCGGCAATGGCCGTTTTGCCCACCCCAGGATCCCCCACCAACAGGGGGTTGTTTTTCGTGCGACGACACAAAATCTGAATCGTGCGGGCGATTTCATCGGCGCGGCCGATGATGGGATCAATTTTCCCCTCGGTTGCACGTTGATTCAGTTTGATCAGATAACTGCTCTGGTCACGATTTTTGGCATCGGGCTCCTGCGTTTCTTTATCCGTAGCCGTTGGGGAGGCCGCAGCAGACGATGTGGATTTTGCCCCCTTGGCAATCCCATGGGAAATGTAATTGACGGCATCAAAGCGGGACATATCCTGCTCTTGCAGGAAATACACGGCGTGGGATTCGCGCTCAGAAAACAAGGCCACCAGAACGTTGGCCCCTGTGACTTCAGAGCGACCCGCTGATTGCACATGAATCACCGCCCGCTGGATCACCCGCTGAAACCCCGCCGTGGGCTTGGGGTCTTGGGGCATAGCCGTCACAAGGCTTTTCAGTTCTTTATCCAGATACTGGGACAGAGAATACGACAGTTTTTTCAAATCCACGCTGCAGGCCTTCATGACGGTCGAGGCCTCCCGATCATCCACCAGCGACAGCAGCAAATGCTCTAATGTGGCGAATTCATGGTTGCGCTCCCCCGCCAGATCCAAGGCGCGGTGAAGGGTTTTTTCTAGGTTCGAGGATAACATACTAAGCCCTCTCAATGGTGCATTGCAGAGGATGCTGGTGCTTTTGAACCGCGCAGCGAACCTGCGCCACCTTTGTTTCAGCCACCTCCAGGGTATAAATGCCGCAGATGCCTGATCCTTTGGTGTGAATGTCCAGCATAATGTTTGTGGCTTCCTCTAACGTTTTTCCAAAATAGGTCTGCAAAATCTGGACCACAAAATCCATGGGCGTATAATCATCATTCAGCATCACCACCCGATACATGGACGGCCGCCGCAACCGAACAGAGGTGCGGGTCCGAAGATCGGTATGGGTTTCAGCCCTATGATCATAAAACGCCATAATGCAAAAAACCTGTCTTCATGATTCAGTGTAGACAAAAAAAGTGAACAAAACGTGGGCACGATCCCTTTTCCAAAATTATATGAAAAAAAGGGGGGGAGTTCAAGATGCAGACAATTCCCGTCAACAAATTGCTTGTCAAAGGTCAAAAGATCTGCGAAGAATCGAAATTCGATTTTTAAGGGGGTTGCCTGCGGTGGCTGGACGACATCTCGGCGCTGCGACAAAGCCCTGTAAAAATCGTCCCTTGCACGGTTCTTTTTCATAAAGCCTTGCGGGGATATTTTTTTAATGACTTTATTCAAAGAGGTTTCCGATGTCGCTCTCAAACGAGAACAGATTAAAATTGATCCAAGATTTTGGGGGATCAGAGAACAATACGGGCTCTTCGGCCGTTCAGGTGGCTCTGTTTACCCAGCGCATTAACGAATTGACAGAACATCTGAAGATTCACAAAAAAGACCATAGCTCTCGCCGCGGCTTGCTGAAGATGGTGGGACGTCGGCGGAAACTTTTGGATTATTTGAAATCCAAAAAGGCCGCTGAGTATAAGGCCGTTATTGAAAAACTGGGTCTTCGTTATTAATTGTTTTCGGGTTAGGAAAAAACATGAAATTTGATGTAATCTCTCGTGAGATCAACTGGGCAGGCCGTACCCTGCGTTTGGAAACAGGCAAAATTGCCCGTCAGGCCGATGGTGCCGTGATGGTCAGTTACGGCGACACGGTGGTCCTTTGTACCGTGGTGGCCGACAAAAACACCGCCACACAGAATGATTTTTTCCCGTTGACCGTTCATTATACGGAAAAAACGTTCTCCGCTGGACGTATCCCTGGGGGATTTTTCAAACGTGAAGGCCGCCCCAGCGAAAAAGAGGTTTTGACATCCCGTCTGATTGACCGCCCCATTCGTCCCCTTTTTGAATCTTGGTACAACCAAGACACACAGGTTTTGTGTACGGTCCTGAGTTTTGATGAATCCGTGGATGCGGACATTGCCGCGATGATCGGGGCCTCTGCCGCTTTGGCTGTGTCGGGTTTGCCGTTTTTGGGCCCCATTGGGGCAGCCCGCGTGGGGTATGTGAACAATGAGTTCGTGTTAAACCCTGGCATTAAGGATCTGGAGCACTCCGCCTTGGACCTGTGCGTGGCCGGAACGGACGAAGGCGTGTTGATGGTGGAGTCCGAGGCCAAAGAACTCAGCGAAACCCTGATGTTGCAGGCGGTGATGTTTGGCTTTGATGCCTTCCAGCCTGTGATTGCCCTGATTAAGGATTTTGCCGCCGCCCGTCAAAAGGCCCCGCTGTTCACCGCGCCTGACGCCAAAAAAGCCTTGATCGATGACAAAGCTGCCAAGGCCCTGACGGCATCGTTCAAATCCGCCTACGCCATTAAGGTTAAGCAGGACCGCCGCGCCGCCCTGGATGCGGTGTATGCGGGTGTTAAACAACAGTGGGCCGATCATGAATCGCTGGGCACCATCATTGACGAGGCCAAAGATCTGGAAAAAGATCTGGTCCGCCGCACCATTCTAGAAACCGGTGTGCGTATTGATGACCGCAAAGGGGAGGATATCCGCAGCATTGTGTGTGAAACGGCTTTTTTGCCCCGCGTTCACGGCAGCGCCCTGTTTACCCGTGGTGAGACTCAGGCCATTGTGGCCGCCACCTTGGGCACAGGCGATGATGAACAGATTATGGATGCGCTGCACGGGGAATACCGTGAAGATTTCCTGTTGCATTACAACTTCCCCCCCTTCTCCGTTGGGGAAACGGGCCGTTACGGGGCCCCTGGGCGTCGTGAAATTGGTCATGGAAAATTGGCGTGGCGGGCTTTGCACCCCATGCTGCCCAAAAAAGAAGACTTCCCCTATACGCTGCGCGTGGTGTCCGAGGTGACCGAGTCCAACGGTTCCTCCTCTATGGCCACGGTTTGTGGGGCCAGTTTGTCTTTGCTGGATGCTGGGGTGCCGCTGAAGCGCTCCGTGGCCGGTATTGCCATGGGATTGATCAAAGAGGGCAAGGATGTGGCCATTCTCTCTGACATTCTGGGCGATGAAGACCACCTGGGCGATATGGATTTCAAAGTGGCGGGCACGTCCGAGGGAATCACCGCCCTGCAGATGGATATCAAAATCACATCCATCACCCGTGACATCATGGAAAAGGCCCTGAAACAGGCCCAAGCCGGTCGGATGCACATTTTGGGGATCATGAATCAATCCCTGTCTGCCCACAAGCAAGAAGTCAGCCCCTGGGCACCCCGCATGCACCAAATGACCATTCCCGTGGATAAAATTCGGGAACTCATCGGTCCTGGCGGTAAAAACATCCGCGAAATCTGTGACACCACCAAGGCCAAAATTGACATCAAGGACGACGGCACTGTTTTCATTGCCAGCAACAATGCTGAGGCCCTGAACGCCGCCATTGAAAAGGTGAAAATGTCCACGGGCAGTCTGGAAATCGGTGCGGTTTACAGTGGCAAGGTGGCGAAACTCATGGACTTTGGGGCCTTTGTTACAATTGGCAACCAGGACGGATTGGTCCATGTCAGCGAAATTGCCGATGAACGCGTCAACAACGTGGCGGATTATCTGAGTGTTGGTCAAATCATCAACGTGAAGGTCGTGGGCATCGATGAACGCGGCAAAATCCGCCTGAGCATGAAAAAAGCCGTGGCCTAAACCATCCAACCGTTTCAAGCATGAGTGTGTTATGAAAGTCGTAAACTCCCTGAAAACCCTGAAAAGCCGCCACAAAGATTGCTGCGTCATCCGCCGCAAAGGCCGCGTGTACGTCATCAACAAAACCAACCCACGCTATAAAGTGCGCCAAGGATAAGAAAAAAGCCCCCGAGGGGGGGGCTTTCCTTATAAGAGGGCTGAGACCCTCTAGAGGCGGGGGGGCCGACGTTTTCTGAGGCGTCGAACGAAAGTACTAACGAAAGTACTAAGCCATCGAAATACATCCTTGTTCGGTGCGCTGCACATTAAAAACCACCAAACGAAAGACAAAGGCACCCATAGCCACAATAGAGCTCCACGCCCCCATATTATTATTGGGAGTATGAAAACCAGCATGAAACTTTGCCGACCAATGATCCGATAAAACATTGAGAGAGCTCAAATACAACCCCCACACTATAGATGTGATGTGATGTGATGAATGTCACACCCGCCAAAAAAATGTGTCAAGCCCGTTATCTAACCCCTCATAATGATCATGGCTTGAGCGTTTTCGTCATTCCGGACCAGCGAGCGAAGCGAGCGCCGAGCCGGAATCCAGCACAACTGCCAAAACGCAAAGCGTTTTGTTCCTTAGACTTTTTAGAATAAAGGCAAAAGGCTACGCCTTTTGACAGTGGCGCTGGATACCGGATCTGCATTCGCTAACGCTCATTTGTCCGGTATGACGATGTATAGAAATTAACAGCCCTCAATTCCGCAGTTGGAACCTTTCCCCCACCACCAAACCCTGTTATAAGGAAACAATCGTAATGATTTTCTTAAAGGCCTGAACCTATGACGGATCTCACCCCCACCGCGCCCGCCCATCCCACTGTGTCCATCGAGCAGGAAATGCGCACGTCCTATTTGGATTACGCCATGAGCGTGATTGTCTCCCGCGCCCTGCCCGATGTGCGCGATGGCCTGAAACCCGTGCATCGTCGGATTCTGTACGCCATGAAAGAGGGCGGATACACCGCCGATAAGCCCTTTCGGAAATCCGCCCGTATCGTGGGGGATGTGATGGGTAAATATCACCCACACGGGGATTCTGCCATTTATGATGCCATGGTGCGTATGGCCCAACCGTTTTCTTTGCGGTTGATGTTGGTTGATGGACAGGGCAACTATGGGTCCATGGATGGGGACGCCCCCGCCGCCATGCGGTACACCTAGGCCCGCTTGGCCCGATCCGCCGAAGAAATGCTGCTGGATATCGACAAAGAAACCGTTGATTTTATTCCCAACTATGATGATTCCTTAACCGAGCCCGCCGTTTTGCCCGCCAGTTTTCCCAACCTGTTGGTGAATGGGGCGGGGGGGATTGCCGTGGGGATGGCCACCAACATTCCCCCCCACAATTTGGGGGAGGTCATTGACGCCGCCTGCGCCCTGATCGATGATCCCGATTTGGGGATGGAGGACCTGCGAAGTTATATTCTGGGCCCCGATTTTCCCACAGGGGGCATTATTGTGGGGCGTCGCGGGATCAAATCGGCCTTTGAGGAAGGCCGCGGGTCCGTCATCATGCGGGGGAAAACCCACTTTGAACCCTACGGCAAAGACAAACAGCGCATCGTCATCACCGAAATCCCCTATCAGGTCAACAAAGCCAAATTGGTGGAGCGCGTGGGCGAGCTGGTGCGTGAAAAAATGGTGGAGGGGATTGCCGAAATTCGCGATGAATCCGACCGTGACGGCGTGCGCGTGGTCATTGAACTGAAAAAAGACATCGAGCCCGAAATTATTTTAAACCAACTCTATAAACACACGGCCCTGCAAACCAGCTTTGGGGTGAACTTGGTGGCCCTGAATGATCGCCGCCCTGTGTTGATGAACGTGCGGGATGTGCTGACGGCCTTTCTGCATTTCCGCGAAGACGTGATTCGCCGCCGGACCCTTTATCTGTTACGCAAAGCCCGAGAACGGGCGCATTTGTTGGTGGGGCTCTCTGTGGCCGTGGCCAACATTGACGATGTGATTGCCCTGATCAAGGCCGCCCCGTCCCCCAAAGAAGCCAAAGAACGTCTGATGGCGCGGGCTTGGCCCCTGTTTGATCTGGCCCCGATTATTGTGTTGATCGAGCCTGAATTCTCCATCACCGCCACCACCTATACCCTCTCTGCCCTGCAAGCCCAGGCTATTTTGGACATGCGCCTGCATCGGTTAACGGGTTTAGAGCGGGACAAACTGCAAGACGACCTGCGCGATATCGTGGCGAAAATCGAAGACTTGATGATCCTGCTGCGTCACCGCGACCAGCTGTTGGCCCTGATGAAAAGTGAAATGTTGGTGATCAAGGACAAATACGGAACCCCCCGCCGCACCGAAATTGTGGACGACACAGGGGATGTCAACATCGAGGATTTGATCCAGCGGGAAGACATGGTGGTGACCATGACCCATCACGGGTATATCAAACGTGTGCCCCTGTCTGCCTATCGCGCCCAAAAACGGGGCGGCAAAGGCCGCAGCGGCATGGACACCAAAACGGATGATTTTGTATCCACCGTTCACATTGCCAGCACGCATACGCCGTTGTTGTTTTTCAGCAATTTGGGGAAAGTGTATTACCTGAAGGTTTACAATCTGCCCTCCACCACGCCGCAGGCGCGGGGTCGTCCCATTGTGCAGATGCTTTCCAACATCCAACCGCACGAGCGCATCAGTGCCGTTCTGCCCCTGCCCGAAAGTGTGGAACCCGACGATGCCCGCACCATTGTGTTTGCCACCTCTTCGGGGCATGTGCGCCGTAACCGTTTGTCCGATTTCACCAACATCAAAGCCAATGGCAAAATTGCCATGAAATTGGATGATGGGGATCTGTTGGTGGGTGTGGCCATTGTGGAACATGATGAAGATGTCTTTTTGGCCACCAAAGAGGGCAAATGCATCCGCTTTGGCATGGACGAGCTGCGCATTTTCGAAAGCCGCAATTCCAGCGGTGTGCGCGGGGTGCGTCTGGCGGATTCGGACCGTGTGATTTCCCTGTCGCTGCTGAAACGCTGCGACTTTACCATGGAAGAGCGCGAAGCCTATCGCATCGAACAAGCCAGACAATCGGGCCAAGAGCTGGCCAATCCCGATAACCTGAGCCTGTCCCCCGAACGCTTTGCCGCCATGCAGGCAGAGGAAGAGTTTATCTTGACAGTGTCCGATCAGGGCTTTGGCAAACGGTCCTCCGCTTACGAATACCGTCGCACAGGGCGCGGGGGTATGGGGATTGCGGCCATGGAAATGACCAAAAAAACCGGCAAAATGACCGATGCCTTCCCCATTAAAAATGACGATCAGATCATGCTGGTGACGGATCAGGGCCAAATGATCCGCTGCGGCGTCGCCGACGTGCGCGTTGCCGGGCGCAAAACGCAGGGCGTGACTCTGTTTAAAGTCAGCTCGGGCGAACACGTGGTCAGCGTCGGCCATCTGGCGGGGGAGGATGAGGGGGATGGAGAATAAGAGCATGGCAAAATGTTTTGACATTTGTATCCTGCAGGATACAATAAGGTTGTTTAAAGAGGACGTATTTCATGCCCAAAACCCGCTCTTATCACAAGGATCTGATGCTGTCGTTGCAGGATCCTGCTGAGGCCGCCGCGTATTTGAATGCGTCTCTGGCCGAGGGGTATGACGTGTTCTTTTTAGCGCTCAAAGATGTGGTGGAGGCCGCAGGCGGAATGTCTCATCTGACCAAAGTCACGGGCCGCAGTCGTGAAAGTTTGTAC
>JBJTVN010000140.1:0-4962 GCA_046081225.1 Alphaproteobacteria bacterium | reverse complement strand
GTGGTTGTGGATTTTCCGTTGGTGCCAGTGATGCCAATATAGTGGGCTTTGGGGTGGGCTTCGTAAAGCAAATCCACATCGTTTAAACGCGGCAGACCACGGGTAAAAAAGAACGCCGCATGGGATTCGGGAATGCCCGGGCTGACAAACACAGCATCACAGGGGGGCAATTCATCGGCGGGTTTTACGGTTAAAAGGGCCTTGGCGGCCTCTCGCGCGGCCGCCCCATCATCCCACCCCAGCAGGGTGGCCCCCACGGCCCGAAAACTTTGCGCCGCCGACAGTCCCGTTTTTCCCAATCCTAAAATAAAGATTGTCTTTCCAGCATAACGGGGCAACACAATCATAAACGATCCCTCATAAACGATCCCTCACAAACGATTTTGGAGCGTTGTTAAAAAACACTGGCGCATGACATGGGCAACGTCCTGCACAGACACACCATCCCTGAGATTCGACAAACGGGTCACGCCATGATGGGTAATACCACAGGGCACAATGTTCTGATAGGGGGTCAAATCGTTGGTCACATTGACACACACCCCATGAAACGTCACCCACCGGCGCAGGCGCACCCCTATGGCGGCAATTTTTTTGTCATAATCTGGGCGTATTGGCACCCACAGACCCGTGCGCCCCTCTCTTTGTACGGCAGAAACACCAAAGGCGGCGAGGGTGTTCATGATCCAACATTCCAGCGTTTCCACAAACCACCGCACATCCTGACGATAGCGGTGCAAATCCAGCATCACATACCCCACAACCTGCCCTGGTCCATGATAGGTCACCTGTCCCCCCCGTCCCACAGGATACAGGGGAATCCCGTTGATGGTGGTCCCATGATGGGCCATCCGCGCCGACGTGCCCGCGGTATACACAGGGGGATGCTGCGACAGCCACAGAATGTCATCGCTGTGTCCCGACGCAATGGCGGTCACATCTTTGTCCATCTGCTCCAAAGCCTGCGCGTAGGGCACCAAATCATCGTTGCGATACATCATAAAGACAGTCAGACACACAAAACAAAGATTCTGCCCAACTTTACGCCCCCCGTCCAGCGGGGTTTTACGAGGTCGCTTTTTTTAAGGATATTTTTTCATATTGTTTGTAGGGTGGAGAAATGAAGAATCACATCATGACCCCACACCTTTCCCTCGTCATTCCCATGCATAACGAAGCCCCCGTGTTGTCCACATTGGAGGCCCGATTGCAAACGGTGCTGAACCCCCTGAATCTGTCGGTTGAAATCCTTTGTGTGGATGATGGCAGCCGTGATGACACTTGGGCAGGGCTTTTGGCATGGCAACAACGGGATGCCCGCGTGCGCTTGGTCCGCCTGTCCCGAAACTTTGGCCACGAAGCCGCCATTTTGGCCGGCCTGAAACAGGCCAAAGGGGATGCCGTCATCACCATGGATGCCGACCTGCAAGACCCCCCCGAATTGATTCCTGCCTTGCTGGAAAAAGCAAAAGAGGGTTTCGATGTGGTGTATGCCGTGCGACAGGATCGATCGGTGGATACGTGGTTGAAGCGTGTTACATCTGCTTGTTTCTACAAAGTCCTGAATCGGTTGTCGACTTTGGACGTTCTGGGGAATACAGCAGAGTATCGTCTGATGACCCGCCGTGTGGTTGATATTTTGTTGGCTATGCCGGAAAAAAACAGTTTTGTTCGCATGATGACCCGCTGGGTGGGCTTTCATCAAACCACCATCCCCTATATACGGGCACCCCGCGTTGCTGGCGTTACCAAATATAACATTTGGAAATTATGGAACTACGCCCTGGACGCCATTACCGGATTCAGTCATCTGCCGCTGCGGATTTGGAGTTATGTGGGGATTTTCATTTCCTTTTGCGCCTTTCTTTATGCATAATGATTGTGGCCATGTCTGTTTTTGTGGGACGGGAAACCCCAGGGTATGCATCCTTGATGGTGGTGATTTTGTTTTTGGGGGGTATTCAGTTGATTTGTCTGGGGGTGATGGGCGAATATCTGGGCCGTGTTTTTATGGAGGTCAAAGGGCGCCCCATGTATATCATCTCTGACCTTCGCGAAGCGCCCACCCCATCGCACGAGGATGATCATGGATCCTGAAAGTTATCCCCAAATGGCTGCCCTTGAGACCTCTCATTGGTGGTTTGTGGCCCGAAGGCAGATTTTAGAGGCCGTCTTAAAACGCTTTGCCCCCAAAGTGCCCGCAAGCCTTCTGGAGGTTGGCGCGGGCACAGGGGGTAACGTGGCGATGTTATCATCGTTTGGTCCCGTAACTTTGCTAGAGCCCAATCCCATCGCCCGCAGCATTTTGCATCAAAGGGGCTTTTCGGTCATCGAGGGCACATTGCCAGGCAGCCTTCCTCTCCCAGAACGCAGCGTGGATATCATCGCCATGTTGGATGTTTTGGAACATATTCAGGATGATGAAGGGGCCCTGCGCACCCTGCGCCCACTGTTGACATCACAGGGAAAACTTCTTTTGACCGTTCCCGCCTTTGGTTGGTTATGGAGTCATCATGATGTCTATCACCACCACATACGCCGTTATTCCCGTCGGGCCCTGATCTCTGTTCTTGAGAAATCAGGCTATAATATTGAATTTGTATCATATTTCAATACGCTTTTGTTTCCTTTGGTGGCGTTGGCCCGTTTTTGGGCGCGTCTTTGTGGGGAAAAAAATCGATCCGACATGACCATGCCCCCCCAAGGGTTGAACACGATTCTGAAAACCCTTTTTGCCCTAGAGCGTTATGTTTTGGGCCGTGGCAAGCCTCTACCTGTTGGGGTATCCTTGCTGGTGGTGGCGCGGCCGCAACACGTTTCTTAAAAAAAACCTTTATTGGATTGCATCATGCCCATCGTCCTGTTGTTTGTCTCTATTGCGCTGGGCGTTGTGGCGCAGATGTTGTTTAAAAGTTTTGCCATGATGCCAAAGCCAGAGGGGCAGGCCCTGTTCTGGTCCTTTTTTGATCCCAAATTGATCGGGGGGCTGGGGCTGTATTTTGTGGCGGCGCTTTTGTACATTGCTTCTCTGCAAAAAATCAACCTGTCTGTGGCCCATCCCACGGTGGCTATATCGTACGTTTTCGTGGTGGCCCTCAGCCATATCTTTTTTGGGGAAAGCCTGACCGTCTACAAAATCTTGGGCAGCGCCCTGATTCTGGCGGGGGTGGCGTTGATGTGGCAGAAATAGGGACCTTAGGACCCCACAACCTCGCGCACCTTGGCGGCAATGGCGTGGGGGGAGAGGCCGCAGGCGTCCCACTGGGCCTCGGGCGTGTCGTGATCCAAAAACCGATCTGGCAAAATCAGGGGGGTGATGGTGGATAAACCACGGTGCAACCCACGACGCACTAACGCATCTAAAACATGACTGGCAAAGCCGCCCACGCTGGCATCCTCCACCAGAATCAGATGCTGGTGATGGCGGGCCAGTTGGGTGATGAGCTCTGTATCCAGCGGTTTTTGAAACCGCGCATCCGCCACCGTTATGGTCAGGGCGTCCTGCTGTTGCAGTTGGGCCGCCGCCGCTAAACAGGCCCCCAAACGGGTGCCGTAACTGAGGATGGCCACGGTGTTGCCCGATTGCACAACCCGCCCACGCCCTATGGGCAGAGGCGTCAGGTCCGGCAGCATCACCCCCGTGCCCGAACCTCTGGGATAGCGCACCGCACTGGGGGCATCGTCAATGGCGGCGGATGTGGCGATCATCTGGACCAGTTCCCCCTCATCCGCGGGGGCCATCAGAACAAAGTTGGGCAAGGTGCCCAAAAACACGGGATCAAAACTGCCCGCATGGGTGGCCCCATCGGCCCCCACCAATCCCGCGCGGTCAATCATAAAACGCACGGGCAGGTTTTGAATGGCCACATCATGGACCACCTGATCATAGGCCCGCTGCAGGAATGTGGAATACAGGGCCACAAAGGGCCGCATCCCCTCGCACGCCAACCCCGCCGCAAAGGTTACGGCGTGCTGTTCCGCAATCCCCACATCAAAACACCGTTCTGGAAAGGCTTTGGCCAACAGATCCAGTCCCGTGCCGCTGGGCATGGCGGCGGTGATCCCCACAATACGGGAATCTTGCTGGGCCAAAGACACCAGCGTTTTCCCAAACACCGCGGTATAACTGGGTGCCGCGGGCTTGGCGGGGGCCGCTTGGCCCGTGGTGACATCAAAACGGGTGACGCCGTGAAATTTATCCGCAGACGCCTCGGCGGGGGCATAGCCTTTGCCCTTTTGGGTGACCACATGCAGCAACACAGGGCGATCAATGTGACTGTCGCGGATGTTGGTCAGCAAGGGAATCATGGCATCCAGCCGGTGACCGTCCACGGGGCCAACATAATAAAATCCCAGCTCCTCGAACAACGTGCCGCCCACCATCAGGCCACGGGTGAATTCCTCGGCACGCTTGGCGGCCACCATGACGGATTTGGGCAGTTTTTCCCCAAAGCCCTTCACAACCTCCCGCAGCGATCGATAGGGCTTTGAGGAAATCAGCCGCGAAAGATAATGGCTCATGGCCCCCACGGGCGGGGCGATGGACATATCGTTGTCGTTTAACACCACCAGCATTTTGTGGCCCAAGGCCCCTGCGTTATTCATGGCTTCATAAGCCATGCCCGCACTCATGGCACCATCCCCGATGACGGCAATGACGGTGTCGTGGCTTTTGTGATTCAGAATCTGGCCCACGCGCATACCCAATCCGGCGGAAATGGACGTGGAACTGTGCCCCGTCCCAAAGGGATCGTAGAGGCTTTCGGATCGTTTGGTAAACCCCGATAAACCGCCCCCCTGTCGCAGGGTGGGCATCAGGTTGCGCCGCCCCGTGAGCATTTTGTGGGGATAGGCCTGATGCCCCACATCCCATATCAATTTATCCTCGGGCGTGTGAAACACAAAGTGCAGGGCCACCGTCAGCTCCACCACCCCCAGATTGGCCCCCAAGTGCCCCCCTGT
>JBJTVN010000139.1:0-4047 GCA_046081225.1 Alphaproteobacteria bacterium | reverse complement strand
AGGACCCCCAGCCAGATTTTCGCCCAAGGCATCCCATCGTTGATTCAAAAACGATGATGAAGAGGCTTTCTGAACAAAAGACCCCTTATCGCACGGTTACATATCGCCCAGGGGCATCCTCCCCTTTGGTGGGGAGTGTGCGGGGGGGGATCTGATCCCCTGCTTTTTTGGCCGCCCATTCTTGCCACTGGGGCCACCATGATCCTTTGGATTCCACGGCATCTTTCAGCCAGTCTTCGGCGCGCGGGGGCAGGGCTTTGTTCATCCAGTACCCGTACTTTTGTTTTTCAGGGGGGTTGATGATGCCCGCAATGTGTCCGGATCCGGCCAAAACAAAGGTTTTTTCCCCAGCAAAGAGCTGTGTGGCGGCATATGTGGCCCGCCACGGGGCGATGTGATCTTCGCGCGTGGAAATCCAGTAACTGGGTGTTGTGATGGTGCGCAGATCAATGGGCACGCCCCCAAGCGTCAACCCATGTTTCTGAATCAACAGGTTGTTCATATACATGGATCGCAGATAAAAACTGTGCATCTTGGCGGGCAAACGGGTGGAATCGGAATTCCAGTACAGCAGATCAAAGGGGAAAGTTTCTTTCCCCATCATTTAATTGTTCACAACAAAAGACCAGATCAGATCGTTGGAACGCAGCAGGTTAAAGGTCGTGGCCATATCCCGCCCCTCAAGAAACCCGCCGCTTGCCGCCATTTTTTTCTCTAGGGCGGACACTTGGGGCTCGTCAATGAACACCCCGAGATCCCCAGGCTCAGAAAAATCCATCAGGGTGGTGAAAAAGGTCGCGGAGGTGACGCGTTTGTCCTCCTTTTTGGCCTTAAGCCATGCCAGCAGGCCGGCCAAAGCCGTTCCCCCGATGCAATAGCCAATCACGTTTGCCGAGGACTCCCCCGTTAAAGACTCAATCTGTTTCAGGGCCGTATAACCAGCCATCATATAATCATCAAAGACCGTTTCCACCAAATCAGGACACGGATTGGCCCACGACATGATAAAAACCGTATGCCCCTGATCCACAGCCCATTTGATAAAAGAGTTTTTTGCCTGCAAATCCAGAATATAGAACTTATTGATCCATGGGGGGATGATCAGCAATGGCACCTTAAACACGGTTTTGGTGCTGGGGGCGTATTGAATCAACTGAAACAGGGGATGTTTAAAAACAACCTTTCCCGGGGTGGTGGCTAGGTTTTTGCCGACCTCAAAGGCCCTGTAGTCTGTCATGCTGATGGCCAGTTGGCCATCGCCGCGCTCTAGATCCGCCAGCAGGTTTTGAAAGCCCTTGATTAAATTTTCCCCGCCTGTGGCCAAGGTTTCCCGCAAAACGGCGGGATTGGTCATGGCAAAATTGGTGGGCGAGGCTGCATCCACCAGTTGTTTGGTGTAAAAGGCAATTTTTTGGGCCGTTTTATCATCTAGACCCTCAACATTTTTCACCAAGCCATTCACCCAGTGCGACGTCAGCAGATAGCTTTGTTTGATAAAATCAAATAAGGCGTTTTCCTGCCATAGCGGGTCCGAAAAACGTTTATCCCCTGCCTCTGGCGCGGCCACGGGGGGGGCAGAGGGGATGGTGCCCAGCATACGCTCGCTGGTGCGCTGCCACAGGGTGACATAGTTTTTCCAAAAATCCAACTGCGCCTGATAAAGATACAGGGGATTGGTCAAAAGCTTGCCATAAAAATGGCCAAAGGCCTCAATCAGATGGGACATATCATTGGACCGGGATCCCGCATGGCGGGCCAAAAAATCCGCCGAGACCCCTTGGGCCTTTTTCATCACATCCGCCATCACGGCAGGGGACACAAAGGGAATGGTGGGATCAGGATTTTGGGAGGCATCCTGAGACGATGGGGGGGTCGATGCATTCACGCCGGTTACTCCTTAAATGATACTTTTTATTGTTATCGTGTGGCGGCATTCTAGACCATAAATGTTAAGAACACATCGTTTTTTTCAAATGACCAAGGCCCAGAGAATCAGCAAGACCTGAATCCCCACAACCATAAAAAAGCGAAAACGAAACGTCTGTTTTTTGGTTTTGTGGCGAAAACGATGCATGGCCATATAGCCCCCCACGCTGCCCCCCACCGCACACCAGAGCAGAAGCATCTTTTCAGAAATCCGGCGATTGTGGGCCTCCGATGCTTTTTTATCGGCATAAAACAGAATGTACGTCACAACATTGGCCACAAGGATCCACAGCAGTCCTTCTTCGGGCTTGACATGGGACAACAGGTTTTGCGGCGATAGCATCATTTCCCCATTATGGGGGTCAAGAGGATGCATAGCAAGGGGTTTATAACAGCACGGGGATTAACAAATCTACGGTTGCCACGTAAAAATATGAGCGGCCCCTGTTGGGATATTTGGGCTTTGTCGGACCGGAACCCCCACCAACAGATGATCTCCGGCGGCAAAGAGGGTTTGAGGGAACATGTTCTGATAATCTGGGTCTGTTTTGGAAAATTTTTCCCCAAACGCCCAATCTGTATCAAAACGCTCTTGATGATAACCATACACAACACCAAAAGGTGCCCCTACGAACAGCCGATTATTACTAATGGCAACAGCACCACCAAAACGACCTTGCCAATCAGATTCTGGGTTGTTTAGTTTCTGGCGCAAAATCCAGCTTTGGGTGTTTTCATCATACACAAACGAATAAACCGTCCCCATCTGCTTGGCGGAACCATCTTCATAAGCCGCCCCAACGATCAGGGCTTTGCCTTGCATGGCAACGCTGCCGCCAAACTCTGTAAAAACTTTATTGACATCTGGGCGCAGGATTTGTTTTTCCATCCAAAGCCCCTTGGCATCTTTTTTGAAAACAAAGACAGCCCCAGAACCAGGACCCGTTTTGCTATCTTGACCATAGGCCCCTATCGCGAAAAAATCCCCAGAAGAGGCCAAAACGTTCCCAAGCAAAGATCCCGCATGCAAAGATTTTGGGGCCAGAACATATGCCTCTTTCCAAGAGGCCCCCTCCTTTTGAAACACAGACACAGAGCCCGAATCCATGCCGCGTATATCACTAAGATGCGCACCAACGGCCAAGGTTTTTTCGTCCAACCATCGAACGGTGTTCCCAAAAAAATCTCCCGATTTTGGCTTTTCGGGAACCAATTTTGCCAAAACGGCCCACGTTTTTCGGTCCAAAATGTAAACGGCGCCTGTGTTATAAAGCTTTCCCGTACTTTCTGCGGCGGCCCCCACAGCGATATAAGAGGCATTGGCATCCACGGCACTGCCAAACATGGCCCGCGCTGAGGGCGTAGGGGGAAGGATTTTTTTTGCCAGTCCCCAAGACTCTCCTTGATTTTGATAAACATACAGGGCACCCGCTCGGTAGGCGGCGTCACTGTCCCATGGAGCCCCCACCATGGCCTGCGTCGCATCTGTCCACGTTGTGATGCCAAGAACATCCTGTTGCTGAGCTGTGGAAGGCAGATCCAAGGTGGATTTGATTTTAAGGGAGGGCAAAAGAGGGGCCTCTTTCGCGTGGGCTTGCCTTTCTAAACCAAGACAAACCAAAAAAGCAAAGGCCAAGAGGCCGCAAAACAATCGGAAACAAGAAAGATCAAATAAAGCGCGTATCTTCATAGCGATAGGGGTCTTTCTTAAAGGGAAGTGCCCTGCCGAAGCAAAGCCATTATCATCAAAAACCAGTGTCTAGGTCATTATCTAACAAATCATTGGAAAAGGGCAAGACCAAAATCTTAGATTCATGATTTGTCTGTCATGATTTGTCTTGTCCCAGATGGGGTTTGGCTTTAGGATGGCCCGATGGGATTTTTACGCAAAAACATACTGGCAGGGATTTTGGTGGTGGCGCCTGTGGCGCTGACGCTGTATGTCGTTGTGATGTTGCTGGGATGGATTGATGCGGCGGTGGGGGCGTTGTTGCCCCAGCAATATCAAGAGCAGTTTGATTTGTTTTATCATATCCCTGGCATGGGATTGTTGATTGCCTTGGTGTTTCTGGTGATCATTGGGGCCATGGCCCGCAGCGTTCTGGGACAAGTTTTGGTGCG
>JBJTVN010000138.1:0-3480 GCA_046081225.1 Alphaproteobacteria bacterium | reverse complement strand
TGGCGCGGGGGTCAAAGTTTTTGTACACGCGGTGCCCAAAGCCCATCAGGCGGAAGGGATCGTCTTTGTCCTTGGCCCGCTTAATAAACTCGGGGATGTTTTTCACACTGCCGATTTGATCCAGCATTTTCAAAACGGCCTCGTTGGCCCCTCCATGGGCCGGACCCCACAAAGAGGCAATTCCGGCCGCGATACACGCAAACGGATTCGCCCCTGTGGATCCCGCCAAACGCACTGTCGAAGTAGAGGCGTTCTGTTCATGATCCGCATGCAAAATAAAAATGCGGTCCATGGCACGGGCAATGACGGGACTGACGTGATAGGGCTCGCACGGCACCGAAAACGTCATATGCAGGAAATTTTCCGCGTAGGAAAGCTCGTTTTTGGGATACACAAAGGGCTGGCCGATAGAGTACTTATAGGCCATGGCCGCCAGCGTGGGCATTTTGGCAATCAAACGATGGGACGCAATCACCCGCTGTTTGGCATCATGAATGTCCAAACTGTCATGATAAAACGCTGACAAAGCCCCCACAACGCCGCACATCACGGCCATGGGGTGGGCGTCACGACGAAAGCCTTTGAAAAAGTTGTGAATTTGCTCGTGCACCATGGTGTGGTGCGTGATGGAATGCAAAAAGTCCTTTTTCTGGGCCGGATTGGGCAAATCCCCGTTTAACAACAGAAACGACACATCCATAAAATCACTGTGTTCCGCCAGATCTTCGATGGCATAGCCGCGGTGGCTGAGGATCCCCTCGTCCCCGTCAATAAAGGTGATGGTGGAATCACAGCTGGCGGTGGAGGTAAAGCCAGGATCAAAGGTAAAATACCCCGTATCCCCATATAACCGGCGTACATCAATCACATCAGGGCCCTGGGTGCCGCTGAGAATGGGAAAATCAAACTGACGCCCCGTTTGGTGGTCAATCAGCGTCACGTATTTTTTGTCGGTGGTGTTGGTGTTGGCAGGCGTGTCTTTTTTGGGTATGATCGTCATTTGATTTTTCCTGCAATTATGATGACATCAATGGGATCATGAAACAAATCATGTTGCATTGCAACAGAATACCACAACGTTCGTTAAGAAAGCGTATGTGGATCACAAAAGGATCAATGCTTACAACCCCAAAAATCCCCCCACCTCAAAAAAAACCTTTGATGATCCGTTCTTTAAGACAACATATCCAACAACGGAATGGCCGCAAACCACCAAATGGCATCTTTCAGGGCGTTGAGCAGGTATTGCGGACACATAGGCAGGGTATGGGGCGCCTGATACAGGGACAATCGGGGCAAAAAACGGGGGGTTGTGGCGCAGTACGCTTCATAGCTTTTCCCGAAGGTGTTACGCAGGAAACCTTCTTCCCGCTGAATCAATCGGTGCATCAATAGCAAAAACAACGGCGGCACCACCACCATAATGACGATTTGCGCCGTGGCCAAGGCAATCCCACACACCCCAACAAACGAAAAAAAATACAGCGGATTGCGCATCACCGAAAAGGGCCCCTGCGTAATCAACTGGTGATTTTTAAATCCCCCTAAAAAAGCCGTTGAATAGAGCCGCCCCAGCGCCGCCATACCAATCAAAACACTGGCCAAGGCCCTGAGCACCCCATGCATCACCGTGCCCTCTGGCCACGTTGTGGGCAACAAAATTATCCCCAACACAGCCCCCACCGCCAAGGCCCCCGACAACTGAATGCGCTTTAAATTCAAAGAGCGTGACATAGACAGGGACCTTTTTTTCGGGGTTTAAATAAACGCAAAGCCGAGGCATCCTAGCCGCCTTTGGGGGGAAAGGCAAAACAGAAATCCCCCCTTACATCCCGCCCCACACCAAACGCGCATGTTTTTTCTTCCCCACCTGCAACGCCGCAGGGTCGGGGGTGGGGGATAGGGGGGGTGTGATGGCGGTGACGGTGTGTCCGTTGATTTTTACCCCGCCTTGTTCCAACAAACGTTTGGCTTCGCCGCGGGTGGTGCAAAAGCCACTGTCCAGCAACACATCCATCACCGATACAGTGCCTGTTAGGGTCAGGGTGGGGATATCCCCCCCCAATCCCCCGCCAGAAAAGGTTTTTTTGGCCGTTTCTGCGGCGGAAAGGGCCACATCCGCCCCATGGCACAACGTGGTGACCTCTGTGGCCAAGCGGATTTTGGCGGCGTTCAGGGCGGAACCTGTGGTTTTGGTCAGATCCTCGATTTCCCCAAGCGAGATGGTGGTGAAAAAGCGCAGGAACTTGGCCACATCCGCATCCTCAACATTCCGCCAGTATTGCCAGAAATCGTAGGGGGAGGTTTTATCCGCCGACAACCACACCGCCCCATCCGCCGTTTTGCCCATCTTGGCACCGCTGGCGGTGGTCAGCAGGGGAACGGTCAGGGCATGGGCCGTTTGCCCCTCTAGCCGCCGGATCAAATCCACACCAGAAATCATATTCCCCCACTGGTCCGATCCGCCCATTTGCAAGATGCAATTTTTGGTTTTGAACAGATGCCAAAAATCATAGGACTGCAGCAGCATGTAGTTGAATTCCAGGAAGCTCAGGGTCTGTTCCCGCTCCAGCCGCAGGCGCACACTGTCAAAGGTCAACATGCGGTTAATGGAAAAATGGGACCCAATATCCCGCAGAAAATCAATATACCCCAGCCCCCCCAGCCAATCCGCATTGTCCACAATGGTTTCGGGTGTCAGCCCTGGCACCAAACGGTGAATCACGCGCATAATGCCAGCTTTGTTGGTTTGGATCGTGGCATCATCCAGCAGTTGGCGGGCGGTGTCCTTGCCCGAGGGGTCGCCGATTTTCGTGGTTCCCCCCCCAAACAAAACCTCGGGCTGGTGCCCCGCCCCATGAAAATGCCGCAGCAGCATCAGGGGCAACAAACTGCCCACATGCAACCCATCCGCCGTACAATCAAACCCGATATAGGCCCGCTGGCCAGGGGTTTTCAGCCGCTGATCCAGTTCATCCAACCCCGCCCCATCCTGCAACAAGCCGCGGGCGGTCAGGGTTTTTAAAAAATCTGATTGATACGCCGTCATGTCCCCACTGTATCAGGGTTTCGGGGGGATGCAAGGTGGTGTTTGGGGAACGATGGCTGTTCATGTCTGCCAAAAGCTAAGGATTATGCGTCATTCCGGCCCAGCGAGCGCCAGCGAGCGCCGAGGCGGAATCCAGCACAAATGCCAAAACGCGAAGCGTTTTGTTCCTTAGGTTTTTAAAAATAAAGGCAAAAGGCTGGCGCCTTTTGACAGTGGCGCTGGATACCGGATCAGCATTCGCTAACGCTCATTTGTCCGGTATGACGATGCATAGACATGAACAGTCCTGATAATCAACACAGGGCTGTTCATGTCTGCCAAAACCTAACGCTTCTTCGTCATTCCGTCCCAGCGAGCGCAGCGAGCGCCGAGGCGGAATCCAGCACAAATGCCAAAACGCGAAGCGTTTTGTTCCTTAGGTGTTTTAAAAA